>QIAJ01000142.1 GCA_003225495.1 Acidobacteriota bacterium | reverse complement strand
CCTTCGCTCGACCTGGTGTACTGCGACTCTCTGCTGGTCGGAGATCCCACCCGCGAATCCCGCTTCATGGAGCGTTGCCCGTCGAACGGCCTCGCAAACTTCGATTCTCTGATTGTCGAGCAGTGCCAGATCCCGATTTCAACCGTGGTCGCGCGCAAGCAGTCGATCGTCAAAGCGGGCGGCTTCGATGAGAAGCTCCCACGCTGCGACGATGACGACATGTGGGTCCGCACCGCATTTCACGGCGCAAAGATCGGCTACATCCGCAAGCTGACCGTCCACATGTACATAGGACGTCCCGGTTCGATGTCTCAGGAAAAGGCCAAGATGATTGAGGCCTATATGGGTATCCTTCTCCGGTACAAAAGCATTCTGCCTCTAACCGATGCGCAGCGTGATGTTGTCGACAAGCGCGCCGAAGATATTCGGACTCGCTACCTGGTCGAAGAAGGCAAACGCCAGCTCGGCGAGCGCGAATTCGCTAAAGCCCGCGAACTCTTCGCCGAGGCCAACCAAAAATTGAAAACTCCCGGATTGAGCGCAGCCGTGTTCGGGCTGAAGGTCGCCCCCAAAGTTACTGGCAAGCTGATTTCATTGTGGAGCCGTGTGCGCGGTGAATTGTCGGTGTCCAAATTAAATGGCGCACGAGCGCGAGGATAGGCGGACTTCGTGTTGAGGCGAGCCATTGTCGAAGCGAAGCGGATGTTCGGGCTCCACAGTCCCGGGCGCAACCTCGCTGTTTTCCCCGACGATACCTTCCTCGTTTCATTTCCCAAGTCGGGCAACACCTGGGCGCGCTTTCTGATCGCGAATCTCGTTCGTCCCAACGAAACGATCGATTTCTCCAACGTCAATAGCGTCATTCCCGGCCCGGAAGTCACGCGCAACCGCGACCTGATGCGCATTCCGCGTCCGCGCATTATCAAGAGCCACCAATATTTCGATCCTCGATACAAACAGGTGATCTATATCGTCCGCGACCCCCGCGACGTCGTGGTCTCGCAATATCACTTTCAGCGCAAGCGCAAAATTGTCGCCGATGGATTTCCACTCTCCGATTTTGTGAGTAAGTTTCTTGCCGGCGAAACCTGCTTCTACGGATCGTGGGGAGAGCATGTGGGCAGTTGGCTTGCCACCCGCCGCGGACAGCCTGGATTCCTGTTGCTGCGATATGAAGACATGGTGTCAGACAGCGCTCGCGAATTGGCGAGGGTCGCGTCCTTTCTGGGGCGTGCATGTACGAACGAAGAGATCGATCAGGCCGTGCAGCGAAGCTCAGCCGACACCATGCGTCAGCTGGAGAAGTCCCAGTCACAACTCTTCACTTCGACGAAGGACACACGGAAAGATATTCCATTCGTGCGCGCCGCCAAGGCTGGCGGATGGCGAACCGCTTTGTCCGAAGAGTCCGCCGCCCGCATCGAAGAGGCATGGGGACATTTGATCAGCTGGCTTGGGTACGAAGCCTTGAACGGCGGTATGCAAGCCGGAAATTCTTCCGAACGAAATCAGCAGGCCGATTTTCTGGTTGGACCACGGTCATAGAACAACGAACCTGGGGACCTATTCATGATTGCGCGCTTGATTGCCGGATCGAAGCGGATATTAGGAATGTATCGTCCGCGCCGCGACCTTCTCATTTGGCCGGACGACGTTTTTCTCGTTTCCTTCCCCAAGTCGGGAAACACATGGACCCGTTTCCTGATTGCGAACCTCGTTTACCCGAACGACCGCGTCGATTTCGCCAGCATCCACAAACTCGTACCCGATCCGTTCGTCACCTGGAAGCGAGACTTCGACAGCATGCCGCGGCCGCGCATTATCAAGAGCCACGAATGCTTTGAACCGCGCTACCCACGCGCCATGTACATCGTTCGCGATCCGCGCGATGTCGTCATTTCCCAGTATCACTATCACCGCAAGTGCAACAAGATCGAAGACGGCTATCCGATGGAGAAGTTCGTGACTCGTTTTCTCGCCGGCGACACCTGCCCGCACGGCTCCTGGGGCCAGAGCGTCACGACCTGGATTACCTCGCGTTACAACGATCCGCGTTTTCTCCTGCTTCGCTACGAAGATCTCGTCAGCGATCCCCACCGCGAACTGGCGAGAGTGGCGACATTCCTGAATATCCCGCCTGACCCTGAGCGCATCTCCAAAGCCGTCGAGCGCAGTGCCGCCGAGAACATGCGCAAGCTCGAAAAAGCGCAGAGCGACAAGAGTTCCCTGACGAAGGACTCTCGCAAGGATCTTTCCTTCGTGCGTGCCGCCAAGTCCGGCGGATGGAGAAATGATTTGCCCGAGCAATATGTCGCGCAGATTGAAGCGAAGTGGGGACACATTATGACATTCCTCAACTACCCACTTCTGACACGCCCGGCCGCCGGATTGGAACCTGAACTGGCCGGATTCATGCCGAGCGGACCGGTGCGATGATCTGGGGTCTCAAACGGATCGTAAAATACGCGCTGGGCACCGATGTTGCCGGCCGGAATCTCGCGGTCTATCCCGACGATACCTTCATCGTTTCCTATCCGCGCTCGGGAAATACCTGGACTCGTTTCTTGGTGGCTAACCTCGTCTTTCCCAGTCAGCCTGTAACGTTCGCCAATATCGAGCGGCTGATTCCCGATTGCGAAGCAATGTCGAGTCGCTACGTGAAGCGCGTTGCGCGCCCCCGGATTATCAAGAGTCACGAATACTTTGATCCGCGCTACAAGAAAGTAATTTATATCGTCCGCGATCCCCGCGACGTAGCGCTGTCCTACTACGATTTTTCACGCAAGTATCGCCACATTGAAGACAGCTATCCCCTGACCTCCTTCGTCAGCGACTTTGTTGCCGGAAGATTGTCCTCATTCGATTGGGGAACCTGGGCCGAGAACGTTGCCAGTTGGTTCTACACCCGCAAGGGACGTCCGGAATTTCTGCTCCTCCGCTACGAAGACATGCTAGGCGATACTCAAAGTGAACTCGCCAAAGTAGCGCGCTTCCTGAACATCGAACCCACGCCCGATCGCCTCGCCAGCGCGGTCGAACGCAGCGCTGCCGACCGTATGCGCAAGCTCGAAGCAAGCCAGGGCGAGCAGTGGGTATCGACCAAGAACAAACGCAGCGACATTCCCTTCGTACGTACCGCTTCCTCTGGTCTGTGGAAAGAGAAACTTCCCCCCACCTCAATCGCGGAGATCGAGTCCGCGTGGGGGCCGCTGATGAACGAACTCGGATATCAATCGGCGTCGGCCTATCCAACAAGGATGGAATCGCCGGAATTGGTGAAGGAGCGCACTTAGGAGGCACTTGCTCACCTCACTTCCGCTGAATCTGTATGCGTAAACTGGAAAAAGGCCAGATCATCAAGAACATCAGTTCGAGTTGGTTCTCTTTGGGAATCAACATCGTGACCGGAATCTTCCTGTCTCCTTTCATCCTTCATCGTTTGGGAGACACGGCCTTCGGCGTCTGGGTACTGATCTTTTCAGTTACCGGATACTACGGCCTGTTCGACCTCGGCATACGCTCTTCCGTCGTCCGTTACGTTTCCAAATTCACCGCGACCAACGAAGATGAAGAGCTCGCCAAGATCGTCAACACCAGTCTCTTCAGCTACAGCTGCATCGGCCTCGCCAGCATGTTTCTGACTCTCGTGCTGTGCCTGTACGTGAATCACGTTTTCGCCAAGATTCCAGCAGAGATGATTCCGACCGCGCGCTGGCTTCTCCTAATGGTCGGCGGGTCGGTCGCCCTTGGCTTTCCTCTCGGAATTTTTGGCGGATTCCTGGAAGGCTTGCAGCGCTTCTACATTCTCAACTGGACCAACGTCATCGCCACCCTGGCCCGCACCGGCCTCATCGTCGTAGCCCTCAATCGCGGCTACGGACTACTCATGGTGGCGTTGATCACCATTGTCTTGCCCATGATCGCCTCGATTGTGCGGGCGATCATCGCTCTGCACATCCGGCCAGTTCCGATTGCCGCCAGATATGTGGACCGGGCCACGTTCCGCCGCATCGTGAATTACAGCAGTTCAACATTTCTCATCATGGTGGCCGGACGCCTTAAGTTCAAGACCGACGAAATCGTAATCGGCACCATGTTGTCAGCCGCCGCCGTCACCTACTTCAACATCGGCAACCGCATCGTTGATTACGCCGGATCAGTCGTCACCACACTGGCGCAGGTGTTCGTTCCAATGTCGAGCCAGTCGGAAGCCAAAGGTGACATGAACCGTCTCCGCAAGATTTTCGTGGTCGGCAACCGCGTCTGCGCATTCATTATTTTTCCCATCTGCGCCACCCTGATCATCCTCGGAAAGTCCGTGATCCAGGTCTGGATGGGGAAGAAGTACCTTACAACCGATAGCTATCCGGTGCTCGTTGTCATGATCATCGCCTGCACGCTTTGGTGGTCGCAGAGCGCATCCGGACGCGTTCTCTTCGGCATGTCGAAGCACGGAACCTGGGCGAAGATCACTCTTATCGAAGGTATTGCCAACCTGATTCTCAGTATCCTGCTCGTGCGTCCCTATGGAATTATCGGTGACGCCTTCGGAACCGCAATACCACTGGCATGCAGCACCATTTTTTTCATGCCCCGCCATGTATCCAGGCTGCTTGATATCCGCCTGCGGACCTACTTGCGCGAGGCCTACGTTCTGCCATTCCTTCTCACGCTGCCTTTGGTGGCAGTGCTTCTCCTGATGAAGCGATGGTTTATCCCACAGAACTATCGCGGACTGGGACTGCAACTTCTCATCGGCGCCGCTGTCTACGCAGCGGGCCTCGCATGGGCTCACTTCACTAACAGGGCGCTCCGCACGGGAGAGCTGGTAATTCCAAAAGCCACTCCGGCGCTGGCTGAAATCACCGCGATTGCTGAAGCGGTTGAAATTTATCGCGGAGAAATATAGCCTCTCCCCTCTGGTCGTCGTCTGGACCCTCCGGCGGAGACTTATGATTCAGGAAATGCTGCGCGTTAAACGGCGCCGGGATCTGCTTGAACGGCAGCGGCGTCTG
The DNA here is from genome assembly GCA_003225495.1 of Acidobacteriota bacterium. GTDB lineage: Bacteria > Acidobacteriota > Terriglobia > Terriglobales > Acidobacteriaceae > Acidiflorens. Next base: position 4,741 of record QIAJ01000142.1, on the reverse strand, counting down.
ATCGAAGTCGAAACAGTCGGAAAGATTATCCGCGCGCGAGTCCGCAGTGCTCACCGCCAGTCCACCGACCTTCCCACCCTTCAAGTGTCCCGAATGCCAGGACACAACCCGGGTGCGGGCGCGCTCTTCGCCCCGGGTGGATGTTCCCTGATACGTGTTGACCCTAGTAATGAAGATTTGATGCGTTAATTTTATGAAACGGATACCCGGACGGAGTGCATCCTCGTTCTGAGGCCTGATAAAATAGTCCTCTCGGTTCCCGAAATGGGGCTATAGCTCAGCTGGGAGAGCGCGTCGTTCGCAACGACGAGGCCGTCGGTTCGATCCCGACTAGCTCCACCATTCTTCAATAACTCTACGACACGTATCATGGGTCCCCCCTTCTCAAGCGGCCTTTCGACCGTCGATCGGTGTGGGAGATGGCAGCTGCGCCGATTCTGCCACCGGCTTCTTCTCCGCTAACCACGATCCCCTTGAGTGCAGCAACTCGGCATTAATTTCGGCGCCCAGCATCAGCGCCAGCCCGGTGACATAAAACCACATCATCAATCCGACAACGGCGCCCAGCGCGCCAAATGTCAGGTTGTAATGGGCAATGTGCCTCACATACCAGCTTAGGCCCCATGAAGCGACGATCCAGCTGCATACCGCAACGAAGGCTCCAGGCAACTGCTTCCGAAACGGTTGCTTTGCGTTCGGAGCCAGAAAATAAATCGCCTCCACCGACAAGACCGTGAAGGCGGCGATCAGTAACCATCGCATGATCGGCCAGACTCGCGCGAACAGTCCCGCGATCGCGAAGCGTTCAGCTAGCCAACGCCCAAAGTCAGGACCGAGCACCGTCATCGTCAACGCCAGCACAACCATCAGTCCCGTGAGGAGTGTGAGACCGAACGCGATCAGCCGTGTCTTCCAATAGGGTCGGCCCTCCGGGACGTCGTATGCAATATTGAGCAGCCCGATGAGAGAGCTGAAACCTCCCGATGCGGCAAACACCGCCCCGACAATGCTGAATGAAACCAGTTTTGGGTTGGTGTGCAGGACATCTTTCAAAACCCCCCGAACCACTCCCATCGCGTCCGGAGGGACAATCTTCGCCATAATGTCGAGCGTCTGCTGGAAAAGATCAGGAATCGGAATATAAGCGAACAGGCTAGCGAGGAAAATGAGAAGAGGGAAGAGCGACAACAGAAAAATAAATGCCAGGGCTGCGGCGTAGGTCACATAGTTGTGTCGATCAAAGTCGTTGTAGGTTTTGACCAGCGCAGACCAGATTTGTCCAGCTCGTCTTCGGATTATCGCAACTGCTCTGCTGGGCCGCACGGGAAACTCCCAGGAGAAAAGAACGTCGGCGCCTACATTCCCTTCACCTGCGGATTGGATGCGGGCTACTTCGAGCGGTTGTCACCGCCGCAACATGTTCACCCGCTAAGTATTGCGTCCTACCAACTCTTACGGAAGCTGGTCTCGAACGAGAGACCGCCATTTTGATTTCGCACAAGTGTGACCGATGCTCTCCTGCTCATCTGGTATTCCAGTTTGATTGCCTGCTGCTGCGTTGAGGTCACATCGGTAGCAAAGGTCACAAAGACTTTACTGGTGACGCGTTGTTGAACTGCAACACGCGCTCCCGGACCCTGCTCGCCGCCACCGAGAACAGGATCAATCGACAGCTGCGAAAGCCCTGCCAGTTTCTCGATCCGGCTGCTCACCTGGCTGCTTACCTGAGAAGCAAGCAGAGATTGCGCTCCCAACGTGCCCGGCGGAGTGGGATTTGCGGCCGCAGCCTCAGAGGTTTTTCCAAACGCTATCAAGTTAATGACGTCCGCAGGAGGAAGCGCCGGGTCTGACGAATAATTCGTATGCAGCTGATCGGCCGGCCCCCAAAAATGCATTTGAATTTCATACTGCTGGATCGTTGTGTTCGCAGCGATATCCACTACCGGCTCCGTCCGGGAAGGATTTCTAAAATCAATCGTGCCACTCTGTACCAGGTAGCGATTGCCCGAGAAGATTAATTCGCCATCGCTGAGATTGATGCGCCCCAGTATGACCGGCTGAGCCGCAGTGCCCTTCACCTGCAAATTCGCCGATCCCGACATGCTGAGCTTCCGGCTGCTCAAACTCAAACCGCCAGGAGTCTGAATCGCAACCTGCAAGCGCAGCTTATCGCTGAATCCGCCGGTGGGCGGCGGCGTTGCCGCTCCCCCACCGAATTCGCCCGCCAGATCCATCAGGTCGAAATTCGAAGTAAACGACAGTTGCTCAACATTCACCTGCCCCTGCAGCAGCGCGCTGTCGTATTGTCCCGTCAGGGCGAGATTCGAACTGACGGTTGTGCGAATGCTCTGCTCGTACAGAGCGCGGACTTCATCCGCCCTCATCGCCAGGTCGAAATAAATCTTCGGTCGGTAGACGATGCCGCCGCGAGCGCTGATCGTCCCGCCTCCCACGGTTCCCTGAAACTGAGTAATGTCGAGCCGGTCGCGCGTAAGCGTCAGCACACCATTTCCATTGCGCAGACCTAGTGGCACTCCAGCCTGAGTGAAGCCTGCATCGACGATGCGAACCTGTCCCTGAACATTCGGGTCGGAGCGAGCGCCGAAAGAATTGATGTCAAACCTGAGCTGCCCAGTACTCGTCATGTCGGGACTCAGCATCTGGGCCAGCCGCAGGTCGATCGTGCCTTGCAAAAGTAATGACACCGGCGCTTCTTTTTCCGCCGGCACATGCGCCTGGAAGGTAAGCTCGGTGCCGGTACCACGAATCACCGAACGCTTGATCTCCAGCGCGCCGTTTGCATAATCCGCGCGGATCGGCCCGGCGGCCGCCAGTTGAACCGCGTTCTTATAGTTGACATTCAGATTCGGAACAACCAGATGCGCTTCGACCAGCGTTTTATTTTTGAGCGGGCCGCGTAATGTCGCATGCAATTCAGTTTGACCAGTAAGGTCTGCCGCTTGCGATGGTGAGAAAATCGCCACCAGCGGCTGGAGCGCAATGGGACTGGTGTCAACGGCGATATCCGCCGCGTAGGCGCCAGTCAGCTGGATCGTGCCGTGTCCGGCCGCGTGCGTTCCCAGTACGTCCGAAGCGAGATTTAGTTTTGCGATGTGATTTGCAACATCGGCATCGAGTTTGATCCCGTTCATCACCTGATCGCGGATCTGAAGACGCGGGATTTCGATCATGGCCTTGAGGTTGGGATCCTGCAACGTACCGCGTCCATTCGCGGTGATATTCAAAGCGCCGGTCAATTGCATATTCTTCGCTTTGACCGTCTCCAGCTGTTCCAGCTTGATGCCAACCGCCCGCACCGATGCCTCATACGCCTGCTGTTTCGGTTCGTAACGAACATCAGCCGTCGCGGATCCCGCAGAAGAATCAGCGCGGAGCTTGGCATTCACCGATGTTCCGTTTCCATCAAACGTAATATTCGCTGCCCGGATCGGCTCATCCCCGATGCGCCCTCCCCCCAGATCGATCTTGCCGTGGCCCATAGGAGAAAGCTGCGTGCCGCTCGCCTGGACGTCTGCCGACAACGTACCCGCCACTGGAGTCGTGACGCCGGCGGCTTTCGACAGTTCCGCCACATTCAGTCCCGAGGCATTCAGCCGCACCTGAAACGCACTCGCATTTGTGAACGACCACTGTTGTAAAGCCGATCCGATTTGAAATTTGATCTGTCCCTGACTCGCGGGAATCAGTTCGCCGCTGTCGAGATGAACTCCACTCGGGTCGGCAGAAATCTGCGTTCGCAGCAATTTCCACGACGTCCCCCGCACCCGCAAATTCGTCGCCGCGAGCTGTCCTTGTATCTGCGGACTGGCAGTGGATCCTCTAACAGTTGCGTTGAGAGTTGCTTGTCCGTGAAGGTCCATCGGCTTCGCGCCCGCCGCCTGAAACGCAGCCGCCAGCGTCTCGAGTTCATTCAGTTCCTGACTTTCCACACGAACCTGCAGGGCAGACTGCTTGCTCACAGTCCCGTCGAGAGATACCGAGGTTTGCGGAGTTCTCAGATAGCTCTGCGTAAACGAGACTGAGTTGCCGGGCGCCGCGTACTTTGCGTGAATCAGCCCATTGACGGGAGTTTCCAGCCCACCGTGAGCGGGCTGTAATCCTCCCCGGACGGTAGCATCGGCTCGCGCGATCAGATCGGCCGTTGTCTTGCCCCATTGCGCGTCGGCATTGGCATTCAACGATCCTCGGACAGCCGCCCGGCTCGAGGACTCTGGCGCCATCAATCTTTGCACCTCAGCGATCGAGACTCGATTCACCTGCATTCCCAGGTTCGACTTCGTCGCTCCGGCAAGATCGCGCATGTTAAGGGCACCTGTGACCTTGCCTCCCAGCAAGCCTGCGTGGATTCCTGTGACACTGGCATTCCCATTCGCCAGTACGTAACGAGCGCCCACGCCGAGAATGTTAGCGACAGCCTGCTTGTAGGGAACCGAAAGCCGCGCGCTGTGCACTTCTCCCGTAGTCGTCGCGGTCGCGAGGAACGGACGATTCGGCTCGCTCTTGTAATCCAGGATGCCAGTCATCTGAATCACGCCGGCCGGAATTGAGGGATTTTTAAATGTACGCCGGAACTCTCCACTGTCCAGCAACGCGTCGTAGGTCGCATGGACGATCGGTTGGGAATAGTTGCGCACCGTAGCCGCGACCGAGAGTCGCGAACTCTGCGCGTTCAATACCGCGCTTTCCAAAGTAAATTCGGTCGGTGTGGCGGCAAAGCGCG
>QIAJ01000023.1 GCA_003225495.1 Acidobacteriota bacterium | reverse complement strand
AATCGTGCAGAGCAATACCTGCGCGAACCCCGCGAACCTCGGCAACGGCGGAACTTTGAGTGGTGTGATCAACACCTACTATCCGGCGACGGCAAGTGTTACCGCCGGAACTGGCAACACCACGATTCCTGTGGGGACGGCTCGGGGCGCAGCGGCCACGATCGCAGCTGGAGATTTATTGCTGGTGATGCAGATGCAGGACGCCAGCATCAACAGCACCAACACCGCGAGCTATGGCAATGGAGCGAGCGGTGCCGGTTTTACGGCGATCAACAATTCTGGAAATTATGAGTTCGTGAAGGCCAGCGGACCTATCAGCGGTGGCGCAATTCCAATTACCGGGAGCGGCGTGAACGGCGGCCTGATTTACAGCTACACCATTGCCGCAGCAACAGGCGTGAAGGGCAAGAGCACATACCAGGTGATCCGCGTCCCGCAATACGCGACCGCAACCTTGAGCAGCACACTGACCGCCTCGGCATGGGACGGTTCGAGCGGTGGCGTTCTCGCACTCGACATCGCAGGGGCGCTGACGCTGAATGCAGCGACCGTCAGCGTGGATGCCTTAGGTTTTCGCGGTGCGGCCGGCTTGCAATTGAATGGCGGTGTCGCCGGCGCGAACACCGATTACGTGCATACTTCCCCGGCGACTTACACCGGCGTGGTCACGGCGGGAGTAGACGGCGGGAAAGGCGAGGGAGTAGCCGGGACGCCGCTATGGGTGGAAGTCGCGAACACATTTTTAAGCACTGGAACTGATGGATACCCGAATGGGGGCATGGCGCGCGGCGCGCCTGCAGATGCTGGTGGCGGTGGAACCGACGGGGGGCAGGCGGCGAACGACCAGAATGCGGGCGGCGGTGGCGGAAGCAATGGCGGAACTGGCGGGTCCGGCGGTGATAGCTGGAATAGCACGTTGGGCATCGGTGGAGTGGGCGGCGCGCCATTTCCCTCAACTCTTGGCCGCATTGGATTGGGCGGAGGCGGCGGCGGAGGCTCTCGCAACAATTCCCCCGGCGATGCTCAGGCCAGCAGCGGCGCTGCGGGCGGCGGCATCATTCTCTTTCGAGTAGGCAGCCTGACGGGCACCGCGACACTTACTGCCAACGGCGCGACTGCATACGCCGGAACACTGAATGATGCAGGCGGCGGCGGGGGAGCGGGCGGCACGATTGTCGTACTTTCAGCGGGCGGCGGCGAAGGCGGGCTCACCGTTCAAGCGCGCGGGGGTACGGGTGGAAACGCCTGGTCGGCGCAGCCTTTCGGACTCGCTGATCGCCATGGACCTGGAGGCGGCGGTGGAGGCGGCGTCGTTTACTTGAGCGGAGCCGGATCGATCAATGTGAACGGCGGTCTGAACGGAATCACGCTGAATCCCGGCGTGGCCTATGGTGCGACTGCGGGCACGACCGGCACCCCAGTCACGAACGCGCAAATCTCGCAAGGCTCGGGCACTCATCCGGAGCCGGCTGTGTTGCGGACTTGACCATCATCAAGAGCCACAGCGGGAACTTCGTTCGCGGCACCGCTGTGACTTATTCAGTTGTCGTCAGCAACGCAGGTACGTTCGGCGCCAGCAGTGGCCTGGTCACGATGAATGACACGTTGCCTCTGGGCGTCGTCCCGAGCAGTGCAAGTGACACCGGATGGGCGTGCGCAGTAGCACAGCAGACAGTGAGTTGTGTTCGCGCGGACGCTCTTCCCGCCGGAACGGCCTTCCCGACGATCACGATCAACGCGACCGTGAGCCAGAGTGCTCCGGGAACGCTGGCCAATACCGCGACTGTCTCAGGCGGTGGCGAGATTAACCTCGCCAATGACAGCTTTACCGACGTCGCGCAGGTGAGCTCCAGTTCTGACCTCTCAATGGCGAACGCGGGAGCACCGAACCCGGTAGCAGCCGGCTCCAAGATTACCTATACCCAAACCGTCACCAACAGCGGACCGAGCGACGCGACTGGCGCAACTTTCGTCGAAACAATTCCGGCGAATACCACGCTGATATCGACTACGCCTCCGGCCGGTTGGACGTGCAGTAACCCGGGCCCGACCGGCACGCTGGTCTGTTCGATCGCGGACATGCCTGGAGCAACGACGGCAGTCTTCACGGTCGTGGTGCGTGTAAGTCCAGGCACGCCAAACGGAACAGTGATTAGCGACACCGCCAAAGTCAGTTCGGCGGTCGGCGATCCGAATGCCGCGAACAATAGCGCCACCGTGAATACGGTTGTCGGGGTGATCGCCGGCGCTGACCTTTCCGTCAGCAATGCGGCTTCGCCCAATCCGGTGACGGCAGGCAGCAATACTACGTACGCCCAGGTCGTTACCAATACCGGATCAGCCGCCGCGACCACCGCAACCTATTCCGACGCCGTGCCGCTGAATACGACCTTCCAGGCGTTTGTTTTCCCGGCAGGATGGGCTTGCGTGACGCCCGCGGTTGGCGCGACCGGCACCGTCACCTGCACCAGAGCCAGTGTACCTGCGGGAAGCGTCGGCAACTTCCAGTTGCAGGTTCGCGTCAATGCTGCCGTCGCGGGCGGTACGGTAATCAGCGATACAGTCACTGTTGCAGCAGCCAATGACGCCAATGCGGGCGACAACAGCGCCACTGCGACCGATGTGGTTGCAACCGCGACGCAAGCAGATTTGTCGTTAAGCACATCCACATCACCGTCAGGACAGGTGCTCGCTGGCGACAATCTGACGTACACGCAGACGATCACGAATAACGGGCCCGCAGCCGCAACCACTGTCAGCTTCACCGAAGCGACTCCCGCGAACACGACCTTTCAATCTGTGAACGCTCCGGCGGGATGGACCTGCGTCACTCCGGCGGTTGGTGCAACTGGCACTATCACATGCACAAATCTAAGTGTGGCGACCGGAACGGTGGCGAACATCAGCGTCAGTGTGAACGTGAATGCCGCCACCGCCGACGGCACAACCATTACCGCAAGCTCGTCAGTCACCTCAGCCGTCAGCGATCCGAGTGCGCCCAACAACTCGACCACCGTCAATACCATCGTCAGGAGAGCGGTTGATTTGGTGGTCACTAATTCCGGCGCTCCTTCGCCGGTGACCGCGGGCACCAACATTACCTACGCGCAGACCCTCACCAACCGCGGGCCGGGCAACGCCGCCACCGTCAGTTTCCGTCAGGCAGTCCGGCGGGATGGGTGTGCGTATTTCCGCCGGTCGGAGCCGCCGGGAACATTACCTGCACGATTGCGACGCTGGCTCCCGCGACCACCACGAACTTCCAGGTTGTGGTGAGAGTCGTTCCGGGAACCGCTGCGGGCACGATCATTTCCGATACAGCAACTGTCTCCACCACGACCCGCGATACAGTCGCTGGAAACAATTCCGCGACCGTCAACATCGCTGTCGGAGTCGCAGGCCAGGCCGACATGAGAGTCAGCAATGTCGGTGTGCCGGATCCCGTCACGGCGGGCAACAACATCACGTACACGCAGGTTGGGACCAATAGCGGGCCAGGCGCTGCGGCTACGGTTTCATTCACGGAAGTGGTGCCCACCAATACAACTTTTGTTTCATTGCCTACTCCTGCGGGATGGGTTTGCATCACGCCCGCGGTCGGAGCCACGGGCACAATTACGTGCACCATCGCGACCCTCGCCAATGGCGCGACCGGCACATTCGTGGTTACAGTGAAGGTGAATACCAACACCGCCATAGGAACACTCATTACCGACACGGCAACAGTCGCTACAACGACCGGCGATCCGAATGGCACGAACAATAGCGCGAGCTCACAAATTGCGGTTGGGACCAGCGCTGACCTCTCGATTACGAGCGTCGACAATCCGGACCCGGTTCTGGCAGGAAGCAACATTACCTACACCCAGGCTCTGACGAATCCGGGCCCGAGCAACGCAGCAAACGTGACGTTTACCGAACCCATCCCAGCCAACACAAACTTCCGCGCGTTTGTTCCGCCGGTAGGCTGGACCTGCAACAGCCTGGTAGTCGGCGGGACCGGGACGCTCACGTGCACCATCGCAAGTCTGGCGCCGGGGACAACCAATTTCCAACCGATTGTGCAGGTAAATGTCGGCACGGCGGCGGGGATCACTATCACCGATACAGTAACGGTGAGTTCGTCGACCGACACGAACACCGCGAACAACAGTGTCAACACCAACACCACGGTAGCCACAGCGACTCAAGCCGATCTTGCTATGGCCAATACGGCGTCAGCTGCTTCGGTCACCGCCGGATCGAACATCACTTATACGCAGACGGTGAGCAATCGGGGTCCGGCAATAGCAACGGCCCTGACGTTCACGGAAACGATTCCCGCAAACACGACGTTCCAGTCAATTACGCAAGGAACATGGACATGTATCACACCAGCGGTGGGCGCGACGGGAACGGTCAGCTGTACGCTCGCCGCGTTGGCCGCTGCAGCGAGCTCGCCGATCACACTGGTTGTGCAAGTCAGCGGCATTACGCCGTCGGGAACAGTGATTTCCGACACGGCATCGGTAAGCGCGACGACCAGTGATCCGGGCGCGGCCAACAACAGCGCCACGGCCTTAGTCGCGGTTGGCACCGGAACCAATGCCGATGTATCGATCACAAAGACGGCTGCGCCGAGTCCAGTCGCACAAGGCAATCTGCTGACATACACCTTGATCGCAACCAACAATGGTCCGGCCAGCGCCACAAACGTGACGGTTGTAGACGTATTGCCGTCCGTGCTCAGGTTCGTCTCTGTCGTCACCACTGCTGGAACATGTTCGCAAGCTGCCAACACAGTCACGTGCCAGTTGGGAACACTCGCCAGCGCAGGCACTGCCACGATCAACATCGTGGTGATCCCGCAAAGCTCCACGATCGTCACGAATTCGGCTCTCGTGACTTCCGATCAAACCGATGCGGTCGGGTCAAACAACGTGTCATCCGTGACCACCCTCGTCACGGCTCCCACTCGGATTCATCTGCAGTCGCTCACTGCCGAGGCCAGCGTCCAAGGCACTGTGTTGCGCTGGACGACCGCTGGCGAACTGAATAATCTTGGATTCAACATCTATCGCGAAACGAACGGAGAGCGCGTCCGCCTGAATCCCACGCTGGTGGCGGGTTCCGCTTTGATGATGCGTGGCTACCTCGAGAAGCATGCGGGCAAGAGCTACGCTTGGATCGACCGTAGCGCCACGCCGACCAGCACCTACTGGCTCGAAGATCTCGATCTAAATGGAGAGCGCATGCTGCACGGACCTGTATCCGCGAGCCTGACCGCCTCCGGCGCGGCGGCGGTATCGTCTCCGACAATGAGTGAGTTCGCTTCGGCTGCGGCCAGGGTGTCCTCCCTAAGCCACGTTATCGAGAACGCGCAACACAATTTTGCTCGGACACAGAATCAAAGCGATCAGCAATTTGACCTTGCAGCTCATCCCGCGGTCAAAATCAATGTGGACCACGAGGGCTGGTACCGCATATCCCAGCCGGACCTCGTGGCCGCCGGACTGGATGCAAATGCAGATCCACGTGATCTGCGATTGTTCGTGGAGGCAGTCGAACAACCGATCGAAGTCACGGGCGCGAAGCCAGGCCGCGGCGGTTTCGGATCCGACGCAGCTATTGAGTTCTACGGCATGGGCATGGACACGCCTTTCACCGGCACACGTGTGTACTGGCTCATCGCCGGCAATCAGACTGGTCTGCGAATCGAAACTTCCAGCGAACTGCCGAACGCAACGAACTACCCAAAGCACTTCATGCAGAAGGTCGAGTTGCGTCAACGCACGACGTATTTTGCGGCGCTCATTAATCCGAACGACGAGAATTTCTTCGGCGCACTCGTTTCAGGCACGCCCATCGATCAGACGATCGATACGCCTCACGTTTCCTCGAACGCTAATGCAGCCCCTCGCATGGAGGTTGTGCTGCAGGGTGTAGGCGAGGGTGTTCCCCACGATGTGACGGTGGCCTTGAACGGCCTCAGTCTTGGCCATATCGCCTTCGCCAGCCAGGCCAAGGGAAAACTGCGCGTCGATTTGCCACCAGGATTGTTGCAGGACACGAATTCGGTAACGCTTACGGCTGAAGACGGCGACGCCGACATCAGCCTCGTGGATCACATCAACATCACATATCCACACACCTTGGCCGCGGATGGAGATCAACTAAGATTCGCAGCCCGCGCTGGCGCCCCCGTTCAAATCACTGGCTTCCAGGAAACGTCAGTCCGGATCTTTGACGTCACTGCCCCCTCGCAGCCCGTAGAACTGGCAACAAACTTAGTCTCTGGTGGCGACGGCTCGTATGCCGCCCAAGTCCAGGTACCTTTCTCGCCCGCCGGACGCCACACCCTGCTAGCGATGGGATCGAGCCAGGTCTCCAAGGCTTCGCAACTGACCTCCAACCAACCTTCGCAGTGGCACAGCCCGCAGGCCGGAGGCGATGTAGTCGTTATCGCGCATCCGGCATTCGCCGATTCAATGGCCCCGCTCGCCGATCTGCACCGTCACCAGGGACACGCGGTTTCCGTTGTACCAACAGATGACATTTACGACGAATTCAGCTTTGGTGAGCACGATCCGAGGGCGATTCGTGACTTCCTGAAGACGGCGGCCGCAAGCTGGACCACGAAGCCGAAGTATCTGCTCCTCGCCGGCGACGCGTCGGTCGACCCGCGAAACTTCCTGGGGTTCGGGGACTTTGATTTTGTCCCCACTCGAATCATTCCCACTTCGCAGCTGATGACCGCGTCCGACGACTGGTTCTCCGATTTCAGCGACACTGCTTCGCCGGCGCTCGCCACCGGCCGGTTGCCGGTTCGCAGCGCCGATGACGCGCGCACTGTAGTGGCCAAGATTATTAGCTACGAAACCGTGAATGACTCCGGGCCGTGGACGAATCAGGCCCTGCTGGTCGCCGACCGCAACGACACCGCTGACTTCACCGACGACACACAGAAGATCGCGACACTGTTGCCGTCATCCATCCAGGCCACGCAGATTCTCGTCACGAACCTTGATCCTGTAACGGCACGCGCCGAAGTTCGGAACGCGCTGAACTCCGGTCAATTGCTTGTGAACTATCTCGGGCACGGATCGGTCGAGGTCTGGTCAGGCGATACCTTGCTCGATGATGCATCGGCGGCGGCACTAACAAACGCGCCACGTCTTCCCGTTTTCTTGACCTTCGATTGCCTGAACGGTTTCTTCCACGACGTCTACACGCAGAGCTTGTCGGAAACTCTGCTACTCAATCCCCAAGGCGGAGCAGTAGCCGTCGTTTCATCCTCGGCCCTGACGGATGCGCAGCCACAAGCGCGCCTTGACCGCAGCTTGGTGCAGACCCTCTTCCAGAACAGTGGAACCACGCTCGGCGACGCTTTGCTGCAGGCCAAGTCTTCGATCAAAACGAAAGATGTGCGGAGAACCTATCTGTTGTTTGGAGATCCGTTGCTTCGATTGAAAATGCCTGCTTCCCAACACTAACCGCGAGTAGAGACGCGGCTTGTCGCATCTTCCGCAACACCGGGCCGTCGCACAGAAATAGAAAAAAGGCAAAGCATCTCAGGCACCGCGCCAGTCTTCCCTGCTATTTCTCCATCTCAGAGGCCCAGTTGAGAAGCACCGTCAGTGGCGCAACGGATGATTCTTCCACCTGCGTGGCGATCAGAAATTTCTGTCCGTCGGCACTCACGTCATACGAAAACGTATCCTGCGAGGAGATTGGCTGGCGGCGGTGGGTTTGAAAAAGCAGTACCGCTGCTCCAGACTCAAAGCTTGTCGCGGTGGAAACTGGCACTGACATCAGCTTTGAGTCGCGCGACATGTAGAAGAGTTCTTTGCCATCCTTGCGCCATCGTGGCTCTTGTCCTCCGCCATTCGAGACCTGCCATTTTCCGTTTCCGCCAGGGAACGGAGTCACGTAGATTTCCATGCTGCCCGATTCATTCGATGCATAGGCTACCCAACGACCGTCGGGAGAAAACTGCGCGGATCCGATCAGCCAGCCCCGGACCAAAGGCTGTAGTTCGCGCGCCGGCAGGGCCAGGTACCACAATTCATTGCTGCGCCGGGCAAGGATGTACTTTCCATCGCGCGACCAGTCGAGAACATTGAAGGCCCGGCCATTGCCGTTGGCGATTTCTTCGTCGGAGCCGGAGCCATCGGCATTTTTCTTATAAAGCCGGAAATCCAGGCTGCGGTTGGAGCTGTAGATCAGTTGTTTGCCGTCCGGACTCCAGGCAGGAGTCGTATCCAGTGCCGGATCGAATGTGAGCCGTGTAGTGGCGTCACGCGCCGGGTCCTGCACCCATAGGTCAATGTTGCGTCCGTCCTGATCAGTCTGATCGGTAGCGATCTTGTGGCCGTCCGGCGAAATGTGAAGATTGTTGTACCAGGAAGGTTTGCCGGTAGTCCCCAGCGCCTTGCCGCTGCGATCAAACCAGGTCAGCTGTGAAAGATAAACACCTCTTCCCGTTTGCGCCACCAGTGTCTCTGGACCGGCAACGCTGAACGCAGCCCGATAGACTTGCGGGAAATACAGCACTGCATCGCTCAAAGTTTTTGGTTCCCCGATGAGCTTGAACTGCCGGAGGTTGAGAGCTTGGGCTACCAGGGTCTTGTCGCGCATATACAACAGGTAACCGGGATCGGAATAGGAAGCATTCGCGCTGGTTTGCACCAGCAGATGTTTTTCCGCGGAATCGAGTGAACCCAAAAAGATCGCATTGATGCCGGGCCGCCCGCTGAAATTTGCCGCCAGGTAAATGAAATGTTTCCCATCAGGCATGAATGACGGCCAGCGATGGCCTGTTTCCGCGCGCGAGGTGTCGATCTTCGTTACTTCTGCAGGAGTGCCTCCAGAAGAGGCGACGCGCAGCAAAGGTCCAAGTGCGTCAGGCGAGAAAATGATTACCCCGCCGCCATTCCAGGCGCCGCCGCGTCCGTTCGGAGCATCGCAGAGTACTTGAACTTGCCCGCCTTGAATATCTACCTTCTTGAGTTTTCCATCCGCGAAAAATCCGATCGACTTTCCATCTGGAGACCAGAACGGATAACTGGCGCCGTGTGTGCCTTCCAGCGCTATCGTCCGGTGGCTACCGATCTCATACGTCCACAACGTGTAATCGTTCGCGGCCGCCGCGTATGCGACCATGACCAGGACGCGACCGTCGGAGGAAAGCGCCACGTCATTTGCGGCGAAAGGGACCGCTGCGTGGAAATACATGGCAGGGGCTTGCCGGTGGGTGGCTGTCCACCAAGCTACGCCGCCGGCCAATGCGAACAGGAAGAAGACGCCCGCCAGGATGAAACCAGCGTGCTGCCCTGGCGCATGTCCAGACGGGGTACGAACGCTTTCGCCAATCTGCGATCCGCTTTCGGCGATCCATTTCAATTCTGCCGCCAGGTCGCTGGCGCTTTGCCAGCGCTCGTCCGGATCCTTGGCGAGACACTTCCTCACAATTCGGCCCAATGCAACCGGCGTCATCGGTTGCAAAGACTCCATCGGCTGCGGTTCCGTGGTCAGAATGGCGGCGATCAAGCTAGCGCGACTTTTTCCGCTGAAAGGTGGTTTGCCGGTTGCCATTTCGTAGATCAACTCGCCCAGTGCGAAGATGTCGACGCGCGCGTCGGCCTCCTTCCCTTCCAGTTGTTCGGGGGCCATGTACTGGAACGTCCCGACCAGCATTCCTTCGCTGGTAAGCTTCGCCTGCTCCATCGTCATCTCGGTGAGAGCGGCCGCCAATGGAGCAGGCCCAGACTGCTTTGCCAAGCCGAAGTCCATGAGCTTTGCGCCCGTCTTTGTCAGCATGACGTTCGCTGGCTTCAGGTCGCGATGGACGAAGCCTATCTTGTGCGCGCGGGCGAGAGCATCGGCAACCTGGGAGGCGATACGCAGGGTCTGATCCGGTGGCAACGGGCCTTTCAGCAGGCGCTGCTCCAGAGTTTCACCCTCCACCAGTTCCATGACGAGAAAATCCACGCCATCCTGATGGCCGACGTCGTGGAGCGTGCAAATATGAGGATGAGAAAGTTTGGAAATGGCTTTCGCTTCGCGCTCCAAGCGCTGCCGAAGGCTCACGTCGGAAGATAGACTCCCGGGCAGAACCTTGACGGCCACATCGCGATCCAGCCTTGTGTCACGCGCGCGATACACTTCGCCCATCCCACCCGCGCCCAGAGGCGCGAGGATTTCGTACGGGCCGAGCCTGGTGCCTGCGGTGAGAGCCATCGATTGGAGCGCAATTATAGCGTGAACTCATCCTTCGCAAGCCTACGCGAACGGCGAATTTGGCCTTCAAAACTGCGAGACTGAAGGCACTTGGCGTCGCCCCGAGTTGCGGAGTTCCCGTCTTATCGTGCACGATGGTAGGAACACCGATCGTTCGTATTTCGGGTTCTGAGGAGCAGGTTCACACATGAGCTTTCAACGGGCGGCGCGCGCCGCGCTCGCGGGGAAACGCCGCGCTTGCTGGTTTCTGGTCGCAGTTACGATCTGTCTGACAGTCCTTTCTGCTTCTTGCGGCAATTCTTCACATTCCTCCTCGGCAAGTCACAACGCCTACGTGACATTTCCGACCAAGGGATCGGTCGCCCTTTTACACCTGAATGATTCAACGGGCGTACTGAGTCTGGGCGCGCAGACACCGTCAGTATTGGGGACCTCTCCCACTGGAATCGCACTCGATTCAGCGAAGAAGTTTCTCTATGTCGGGAACACGGACCCGAACGCCAACTCGGTATCGGTTTTTACGGTCGCGGGAGACGGCACGCTGACACAAACTGGTGAGGCCACCATGATTGGGGCAAGTCCGCGATCACTGGCGATTGATGCTACCGGCAAATACCTTCTGATCACGACCAATTTCGCCCCTAACCAGCTATTGGTGTTCTCACTCGACGCCGGGAGCGGCGCCATGACGCAACTCGGAACCTTTGCCGCGAATACCAGCCCTGGCGATTTGAAGATCTCTCCCACGAGCAACTTCGTTTACATATCAAATTCGGATGTGGGGTTGATCACGGCATATTCTCTCGACAGCAACACCGGAAACCTGACTCCAATACCTGGTTCCCCCTTCCCGGCAGGATTAGGTGTTTCGGGACTGGCCATCGATCCTGGCAGTAACTTTTTGTTCGCTGCCAATCACTCCGCAAATACAGTTTCAGTTTTTAACATTAACTCCAACACCGGCGCTCTGGCCCCGATCCCAGGATCCCCTTACGGCCTCGGGACCGCGACAGGGCCCCGCGCGCTCGCCACAGATCCATCCGGAGCATTCCTTTACATTGCCAACCAGGACTCGGGCAATGTTTCGGCCTTTACCATCATGGCGGGTACCGGCCAACTGACAGCAATCACGGGGTCACCTTTCTCGGCGGGCACTCAGCCGCTGTTCGTGGTAGCCGACCCGGCGGGCCAGTTCATTTACGTTGTCAACCAGAAAAGCACCAACGTGAGCGGATACACGTTCGATCCAACCACTGGAAAACTCACCGCAATCTCCGGTTCGCCCTTTACTGTCGGATCCGAGCCGGGCGGCATGTTAATTACTCATTAAAAACTACTACTGCCGCGGTTGACGGTAATAGATTACCCCTCTGGAATCTTAGGCATGCACTACTAGCACCTTGGTGGAAGCGTATTGCACCCGCGTGCCATTTTCAGATTCACTCAGTAGCCTTAGAGTCCTGAGTGAGCAGTTCTGGGGGAGGGCTGCCCGGGCGTCCTGGATTCGAAAGAATTCCGGACGCCTGTTTAATTTTAGGGAGTTTCAAGCCAGTCTTTTTTGGGATGTCGCTGGTGTCGGGTTAGGCCGCCCAATTCTGCACTTTCAAACCGCGCACCCGCCTGAACTCTTTTTCATTGTTCGTCACAAGCGTCAATCCCGCTGAAATCGCGTGCGCAGCAATCCACAGATCATTATTTCCAATCATCTCTCCCTTCGATTCCAGCTCGGCACGGATTGTCCCATAGGACTGGGCAGCCGTTTCCGGCAAAGAAATCGCGGGCAGCAAATCGACGAGTTCTTGCAGGCGCGATAGTGCCCCAGCACGTTGAGAACTCTTGGTCGCACCGTAAAGAAGCTCACCGTAGGTAATGACCGACAAGACAGCCTCGCCCGGGCGCAGTTTCCGAAATCGGCGCAAAACCTCTTCCGGTCGGTTCTGCCGGATGTAAATGCAGATGTTCGTGTCTAGCAGGTAGCGCGGGTCCATTTACAGCCCCTTACGCTTCTGCGGCGGATCCTTTTCTCGTCCGGCCAGGTCAAGGTCATCTGGCAGTCCGGCAAGCAAATCGAACGCTCGCGCCATAGTCCCATCTTTCTCGCGCAGAATGATCTCATCCCCACGACGAAAGATTTCCACCTCACCGCTCTGAAGTCGAAACTTCTTTGGAAGCCGTACAGCCTGACTGTTACCGGACCGGAACACTCGAGCCGTAGTCATCGGTCACCTCGTAATGTATATACAGCAAGTATATACAAGTTGGGGCGGGTTTGCAATTCCGCCATACGGTCATTAGGGGGCTGGAATCTCGCCTTAATTAGTGGAAATCGTGAAATTCACCGTGATCCGCGCCTGCGTTTCGACGGGCTGCCCGCTCTGGTAGTAGGGCTTGAAGCGCCACTGCTTCACAGCTTCGCGCGCGGCCGTTGCCAGGATGCCCGGACCGCTTAAGATCTGCAGTTCCTGGATCGACCCTTCTCGTGAAATCAGCGCTTGCAGAATGACTGCTCCCTGTACCTTCATCTGGCGCGCCAGCAGGGGATAGTCCGGCGGAACCGAAACGGTGACGGTTTGCGCGGTCTGAGGAGAGAGTTGAACATGGTCGGCCGCGGTTACGGCCGCCTGCTGCGGGGCAGTGGGAGGCTCGCTGGCGCTGGATGCCGCACCCGAACCCACATCCAGCCGTAACGCGTTACTTCGTGCTGGGACGCTGGTGTGCCGGTTGCCCGCGACGACCTCAACTTGCAGAGCCGGCAGCGTCGTACGCTCCGCCGTCGCTTGGAACGGAGCAGACGCTTCCGGCTGAGATGGCTTCGATAATTTGCGCTCACTCTTCGCGGGGGTAGAAGTATTCGCCGGCGCCGCGGCCTTCGTGAGGTCGAGCTTCCTTCGAGGCGCGGACGACTCCTGGGTATCATCCGTCGTGGCAAACCAGAAATCCCAGTTCTTGAGAACCACTGCAACCAATGCCACCAAAAGGACGCCGAGCGCGATCAGCATTCGCTTGCGTTGAACTGCTGGATCTGGCGCAGCGGGTAACAGAGGCGGCTGAGAGTGACGTTCCGTGTAGATATTCCGCTGAGTTTCGTCTTGAGACGTTGGCACAGAACCACCTTGCAAGGAATAAGGGCCGGGGGCTGCCGCGCAATAAGTATGCCCTGAAACCGGCGACAACGCCAGAGGTTCCAGGTACCGTCGAATTCCAGAAAAATATGAGTGGAGGCCCGGCTTGCCGCGTCTCCCGCAGTTCCACCCGAACACAACGGTGGTCGGACGAGCGTTACCCTGCTGCTTTTTCCTCAAGCCGATCCAGAATGCCGGTCGCCGCGTCCAGAATTTCCTTGTCCACCTTCCGATTGGAAGCAATCGCTTCCGCCAGCGGGATGGAAATGATTTTGTTCCCGCGCAAGGCCGCCATTCTCCCGAATTCTCCGCGATGCACCATGTCGATTGCGCCCAGGCCATAGCGCGTCGCCAGCACACGATCGAAAGCGCTGGGTGATCCGCCGCGCTGAATGTGTCCTAACACTACCGATCGTGTTTCGAACCCGGTACGCTTTTCAATCTCCCCTGCCAACTTCAATCCGATGCCGCCCAGACGAGCGTGACCGAATTCATCGGTCTCCGAATCATCTGGCTTTTCCGAAGTGCCGGCGAATTTTGCGCCCTCGGCGGCGACCACAATAGTGAAGTATCGTCCGCGGCCATGGCGCTGTTTGATCAACTCTGCGACTTCGTCGATATCGAAGGGAACTTCGGGGATGAGAATCACGTCGGCCCCGCCGGCGATTCCGCTGTAGGAGGCGATCCAGCCGGAGTCGCGCCCCATGACCTCAACCACGATCACACGGTTGTGCGCTTCGGCGGTAGTGTGAACGCGATCGATGGCGCCCGTCGCCACATTAACGGCGGTATCGAAGCCGAACGTAAAATCAGTGCCCGCGAGATCGTTATCAATCGTCTTTGGGACGCCCACTACCTTCACTCCGTTAGTGAAAAGCTTTTGCGCCACTGACAGCGTGTCATCGCCGCCAATCGCGATCAGAGCATCACAGCCATTCTGCTTCAAGTTGGCGGCGCAACGCTGCAAGCCATCGCTGTGCTTCGAAGGGTTAGTGCGCGACGTCCGCAAAATCGTTCCGCCCCGCGGCAGGATGCCGCCGACGGTTGCTAGATCGAGTGGCATGGTGATGTTCTCAAGCAGTCCGCGCCAGCCCTCCATGAATCCTACAAACTGGTCGCCATAGTGAAACGATCCCTTGCGCACCACCGCGCGAATCACGGCATTCAGGCCGGGACAATCCCCGCCGCCAGTCAGCACTCCAATTTTCATCGCCTCGTCCTCATCCTCATCAAGGGTAGGGATTGGCCCCTCCCCGGACGGATTATCGCCGCCGGTGTCACATCAAATGTGGGCCGGAACTAGCTAGATTATCATGCGCCTGCGCCTGTCGTAGTTGGCACTTGTGGACGCCGCTGAACCAGACGCGGGCTTGCGCGCGCCATCTATTTTGTCCACAATACTCGCCGGACCCCGATCCTTCATGCCCAAGATTTTCCGCGTTCTCCTCTGGACATTCATCAGCCTGCTTGGCGCATTTGCCCTGGCCACTATCGCTCTCCATCGCGGAGAGCAGATCAACGCCATGTGGCTGGTGGTAGCCGCCCTCGCGAGCTACGCCATCGGATACCGCTTCTACAGCAGTTTCATCGCCGCCAAAGTGCTGGCCATCGATCCGCTGCGCGCGACACCCGCCGAGCGGCTCGACAATGGCCGCGACTTCGTGCCTACAAATAAGTGGGTCGTTTTTGGGCACCATTTCGCCGCCATCGCCGGCCCCGGTCCGTTAGTCGGTCCAGTGCTGGCAGCACAGTTTGGATACCTCCCCGGCACGCTCTGGATCATCGCCGGCGCCGTACTCGGCGGCTGCATACAGGATTTTGTCATTCTCCTTTTCTCCGTCCGCCGCGATGGCAAGTCAATGACCGAGATGGCGAAGACCGAGATTGGAAAAGTCGGCGGCCTGGTCTCGTATGTGTCAGTGATCAGCATCATCATCATCCTGCTCGGAGCGGTAGCTCTGGTGGTCGTCAACGCGCTGAAGTCGAGCCCGTGGGGAACCTTCACCATCGCCATGACGATGCCCATCGCCGTTCTGATGGGGTTGTATCTGCGCCGCATCCGTCCCGGGAAAGTACTTGAAGCTTCTGCATTGGGATTCTTACTGGTGCTGGCAGCAATCTTCGGCGGGCAGTGGGTTTCGCAGTCGCCGTCATGGGCTATGGCATTTACGCTCAGCGGCGCCACCCTCGCCGTATCGCTGATCATCTACGGATTTGCAGCTTCCGTGCTCCCCGTCTGGTTGCTGCTCGCGCCTCGCGACTACCTCAGCACCTTCGTAAAGTTAGGAACCATCGCGTTGCTCGCGGTCGGGATTGTGGTGCTGCGCCCATCGCTGCATATGCCGCCGCTGACAAGATTTATCGATGGCACCGGCCCGGTGTTTGCAGGCTCGGTCTTTCCATTCGCTTTTATCACCATTGCCTGTGGCGCAGTCAGCGGATTTCACTCTCTGATTTCAAGCGGCACAACTCCGAAGCTGATCCGCCGTGAGCCGGAGACTCGCATGGTCGGCTACGGAGGCATGATCGCTGAATCCATGGTTGCCATCATGGCGATGATCGCGGCTTCAGTCCTCCAGCCCGGCGTGTACTTCGCCGTGAATAGTCCGGCGGGCATCGTCGGGCAGGCTCCCGAAACGGCCGCTGCCACCATCAGCAGCTGGGGATTTCCGGTGACCGCAGCCGAGATGGCTTCTCTAGCGCACGCCGTCGGCGAGCAGACTTTATTCAATCGCACCGGCGGCGCTCCCGCATTTGCCGTAGGTATGGCGCACATATTCTCCAACAGCCTCGGCGGACAGGCCGTGATGGCAATCTGGTATCACTTCGCCATCATGTTCGAGGCTTTGTTTATTCTCACCGTGCTCGATGCCGGAACGCGAGTCGGCCGCTTCATGTTGCAGGATGCACTCGGGCACATCTGGAAACCGCTCGGCCGGACGAGTTGGTATCCATCCATTTTGATTACGAGTGCACTGATCGTCGCTGCCTGGGGATATTTCCTTTGGCAGGGAGTAAAGGACCCGCTCGGGGGAATCAACTCGCTCTGGCCCCTGTTCGGAATCTGCAACCAGCTGTTGGCCACGGTGGCACTATGCGTCGCTACCACCATCATTGTGAAGATGGGACGTGTCCGCTATGTGCTGGTTACGTTGATCCCGCTGTGCTGGCTGGTGGCCGTCACGTTCACTGCGTCCTACCACAAAGTCCTGAATCCCAATCCGCGCATCGGATTTCTAGCGCACGCGCGCCAACTGGCGAGCGCCGGAGCAGACCCGCGATTGATTTTCAATGACCGTCTGGACGCAGCAGTCGCGGGAGGCCTGGTCGTGCTGGTTGCAGTAGTGCTGATCGAATCAGCATTGGAGTGGGCAAGAGTCCTTTCCGGCCGAAGAGCCGCCGAAGTGCGAGAGTCGCCCTTCGTAATGACGCAACTGGCGCTGGAGGAACAGTCATGAGCTCGGAATTGTGTGGCGCGGACACTCCTGTCCCCGAGCCACTGAAAGCAAGATGAACACGAAAAAGATAAGGGCAATCCCAGCGGAAGTTATCCGGGTGTTCGTAGTGCTATGGGCGATCCTGCGCGAAATTTTCGATGAGTCCGCATACAGAAGGTTTCTGGTTCGTCAGAAATTGACCTCATCGCCGGCCGCCTACGGAGAATTCCTGCGCGAGACTGAAATTTCAAAGGCACGACGCCCGAGATGTTGCTGAACTGTTGGCACGAAAGGCCAACTTTCCCTTAAAAATTCCAACCGTCGAACGTGAAGGCACTCCAGCGCTATAATGAGCGCAATAGCCATAAGGAGGGTGAGTGATGAAAACTCTTGGCCTCTGCTTTATGTTTGTCTCGTCTATTCTGATCGTGGGTGCCTCCGCTCAGCAATCTGATACCCTCGCGCTAAACACTGATGACGCCGCAATCCAGAAATGGGCCCACCGGGACCAAATCAGAATGCCCAGAATTATTGATGACAACATCATTCTTTCGATGGACGATCATCAGCCTGCGTGCGCTTTCATGCGCACCTACCGCGTGAAGCGAGAAGCGCGCGATTCGGACGCAACGCGTTCTGCAAGCTATACAAAATGTGTCCCAATCGAGCGATTCGCTGTGAAACGGGCGATCGGGTCAAGAGCTATACCTTCCGACAATAGATAAGCCTGAGTTGTGCCCCTGAACCTTGTGTCCCAACCCAGTGGGCCCAACCTTTCGCACGCGCCTGCCCTCTGATACAACTGTCAGCGAATTCCTACGGAGAAAACCATGTCATCAAAACGGGCCGTCCTCGCGTTGTTGGCACTCACACTCGTCGCTACCCCCCTGATAGCCGAGGACAGCATCTCAGCCAAACTTGCTCTCACGCCGCCGATGGGGTGGAACAGCTGGAACAAATTTGCCTGCAACGTCAGCGAAGACATGATCAAGTCGATGGCCGAGGCGATGGTGAAGTCCGGCATGAAAGAAGCCGGTTACCAATACGTAGTGATTGATGATTGCTGGCAGGTGAATCGAGACGCCGCCGGCAACATCGTCGCCGATCCGCAGCGGTTTCCTTCCGGAATCAAATCGCTCGCCGACTACGTTCACTCGCTGGGACTAAAATTCGGCATTTACTCCGATGCCGGATCGAAGACCTGCGCCGGCCGCCCCGGCGGTCTCGGACATGAATATCAGGATGCCCTTCAATACGCCGCCTGGGGAGTCGATTACCTGAAATACGACTGGTGCAGCACCACCACGCAGGACGCTAAAGCCTCTTACGCCAACATCCGCGCGGCCCTCGACGCATCCGGCCGCCCAATCGTTCTAAGCATCTGTGAATGGGGCAAGGCCCAGCCCTGGCTCTGGGGAAAAGAAGTCGGCGGCAACCTGTGGCGTACCACCGGCGACATTCAGGATCGCTGGCGGGGCAAAAAAGAATGGAAGCCAGGTGATTGCTGCAGCTATGGAGCGCTCGACATCGCAGACGAAGAGGCCGGTTTATATTCTTACGCCGGGCCGGGCCACTGGAATGATCCCGACATGCTCGAGGTCGGAAATGGCGGTATGACTGATGTTGAGTACCGTTCGCATTTCAGCCTGTGGGCGATTCTCGCCGCGCCCCTGATTGCCGGCAACGATCTGCGAAGCATGCGTCCGGAAATTCACGACATTCTCACCAACAAAGAAGTGATCGCTATCGACCAGGACCCGCTGGGGATGCAGGGAAGGCGCGTCTTCAGAAATGAAACCGGTGAAGTGTGGGTGAAACAACTCAAAGGCGGCAACCGCGCCGTCATCCTGCTAAACCGTGGAGCATCTGAGCAGAGCATCTCCGTAACGTGGGAACAACTAGGCTATCCCGATCAGCTGACCGCAAACGTCCGCGACCTCTGGCAACACAAAGACCTGGCGAAGACCTCAGGAAAGTTCGGCGTGGCAGTCCCATCCCATGGAGTAGTGATGGTCACCATCAAACCCTAAATCGAGACGCTTTGCCGCGTCTCATCTCTGGCGGAAACACATTTTTGCCCGACGATATTCTGTTGGCGCTAAAACCAGTCACTCCGGTAAGCGACCCACCACGAAATGTACACAATCGGAATCGTAGCCACCAGCGCCCACCAGAGCGGTAACAAAAAGTCTGCGAGCAACCCCAACACCGTAAATGCGATCCAGAAAACTTTGCGCTCCATCTCTTAAAGTGTAGCCGTCAATACGACCGGCCGGGAGGTGCCGCCGGGGACTGGGCTTTGGTGCGCAATTCCTCCATCACGCTCTGAATCAGCTCTTTCGCATCGGTCAGGCTCTTCATGATCAGCTGAATATCCATCACCGGCTTGCCCGGCGAGCGTTGGCTCTGGCAATAGACTCCATGTTGTCCGACGAGCGCCATCGCGTCCGTGACCAGATCCATGGTGACGGCGAGGCGCCCCCGCGGGACGCCCATGCGGGTTTCAAAGTGTTCAAGCTCTTCCTGTTTTTCATCGAAGACGGCCATGCAGAGATTGTAGATGCTGGAGTGGGTATAATTCTTGGGCAGCAGTTGGCGGCCCGTTAGTGAGCTACGAGCTGCGAATCAAAGTTAAAGGAATTTGCTCGGGAGGAATTGGTTATGAAGAAGTTTGCTCTCCTTACGATGGTGCTGTTCACCGTCGCGGTAATTGCGTCAGCCCAGGAAGATAAGTCCAAGCGCCCCAGTCCGCCGGCCAGCGCCGAATGTAAATTTTCGGACGGCAAGTCCATCAAGATCGACTATTCCAGTCCGCGCGCCAAGGGCCGCAAGATCTTCGGCGCACTCGTTCCCTACGGCAAGGTCTGGCGTGCCGGCGCGAATGAGTCCACCACATTCGTAACGGATAGCGCCATTAAGGTCGGCGGCAAGGATGTACCTGCCGGTAGCTACACTATCTTTGCCATTCCGGAAGCCGACAAGTGGACGCTGGTTATCAGCAAAAAGACGGGCGAGTGGGGAACGGACTATCCGGGCGAAGGCGAAGATCTCGCGCGAGTACCCATGACCGTTTCCAAAACCGGAGCGCCAGTTGAGAACTTCACCATCGGATTCGACCAGGGCGGCAGCAAGTGCACCCTGCAAATGGACTGGGAAAATACCCGAGCCAGCGTCGAAATAACGAAGTAACAGCCGAATAGCAGCGAAGGGCCGACGCATGCGCATCGGCCCTTTTTTTTCAGAACCCAGAAACTACTCAGCTAACATGTCGCGAACCGCCTGTTGCGCGCGATCGAAGTCCGGCGAGATCCGTTGTGCTGACTCCAGCGCAGACTGCGAACTTGCCGTCTGGCCGCTCGCTTGCAGCGCTCGGGATAACAACAGGTAACCAACGTCGCTCGGTTCCAGTTCCACCGCGCGCGTGTAATTTTTCGCAGCCTCATCGAACGCCGCGGCCTTTTCCGCCAGCAATCCCAACCCGACGAAGGCGCGAGCCGTCTCCGGATTCACTTGCAGTGCCGCTCCATAACTCTCTCTCGCTCGCGCGTAATCCTTCAAATGTCGGTAGTCGCTCCCCAGATTGACGAGCGCATAAGTCCGCAGGCCTTTGTCCGAAGTAAGACGAAGAACAGCTTGATCTTCCTGCAATGCCGGAGCGTAGTTCTTCTGGCGCCGCTCGCAAGTGCCAAGATTCAAATGCGCCGCCGGATCTCCTGGCCGTATCTGTACTGCAGCGCGAAAGTGCGCAGCAGCTTCCTCCGTTCGTTCCTGGGTGAGAAACGTTTCGCCAAGATTGACATGCGCGACATAGTTGTCTTTCGTCACAGCGGCGGCGTGTGTCCAAAGGGTCTCGCTGTCATGCCAGTACCCGACCTGGCGATACGTCAATGCTCCAAGCGCAACCAGTATGATCGCCGCAGCCGCAAGCAGACTGAACACCCGAGTTTTCCGCTCGCCCGCCCAATTGGCCGATCCCCAGCACAGTATAAAGAGCAAGCCGATCATGGGAAGATACATGTAACGGTCCGCGGTAGCCTGTTGTCCCACCTGCACCAGCCCGATCATCGGCACCAGCGCTCCTAGAAACCAGAGCCAGCCCACAACCAGATAGCGCCTCTCACGAAAGCGAACGACCAGCACGGAGACGGCGATCACGAACAGGGCCGCAAGGCCGATCTGCCACGCCAGCAGAGATTCTCCCGGATGCGGATACATGGGCGCCAGTCGCACCGGCCGGAGCAGTCTCCCGATGTAGTCGAAGTAAGCCGCGACCGCGTTCTCGATTCGCACGGAGAATGGATACTCGATCGCAGACCGCACCGCTCCGCCACTCTGTTGCGCGGCGATCGTCACAATAGCGCTGCCGGCCGAGAGTGCGAGCAGCGGAACTTTCTCCAGCACCAACCATCCAAGCCGCATGCGGTCGCCGCCCCGTGTGGCACCGAATTGCAATCGGTGCAACGGCCAGTAGTCCCACAGCAAGAGCAGGAAGGGAAGCGTGATGACTTGCGGCTTCGCCATCAATCCACAGGCGAACAGAAGAAAAACCGCGCCATATCTGGCAATGTTCGGCTTCGAGACGTAGCGCTGGTAAGCCCAAAGCGCGAGCAGGAGAAACAACATGCTGAGCACGTTCTTGCGCTCCGCGACCCAGGCCACGGACTCCACATTGAGCGGATGCAGCGCGAAAATCGCAGCAGTCGCAAGCGATGGCCACGTCCGCTGCGTCGCCTGCACGAACAGCAAGAACAGCAGCACGACGTTCGCACAATGCAGCAGAACATTCATATAGTGATGCCCCGCTGGATTCAGTTTGAAAAGCTGAAAATCCGCGGCATGGGAAATCCATGTCAGCGGATGCCAGTTGGCCGCGTCAAACGAGCCGAAGGCCCAGCGGATCGTCTCCCAACTCAGCCCCGCCTGGACGTGGCGGTTAGCGGTGACATAAACGTCATCGTCGTAGTTCACGAATCCGTTTTGATTGACGACGTTGTAAACGGCCAGCGTCGCCACTACCAGCACAAGACACAAGATCAGATTGCGCTTCTCGCTGGAAGCAAAAAGCGCGCTCGCCGAATTGGGATGGTGGGTCAATTTCGCAGTCGGAGTACTCTGCGAATATTTAAGCACGCCCGAATCCCTGCAGCCGATAACTCGGCGGTTGCGCGAGGTTACGCTAGTGCGCAGGCCCGCTTTGGGAGCAGAGCTATACTAGGTTCCGATGCGCCTAATGTTTCGTTTTCTCTGGAACTCAACTCGCGGCCACCGGGTTGCTCCCTGGCGCAGTCCGTACCTGCTCTGGCGCATCGAGACCTTTACCGGAGTCAAGATGACCCAGATCGGATTTCTGGAGTTTTGGGAATTTCTGTGGACCGAACGCCACAGCCTTTGGCGCTTTTTAAAGTGGACGGGGGAGATGGATCGGTATGTCCATCCCAAGGCCAAGAGTCTCTAGCTGTCGTCCGCTCTCGTTACCTGGCAAAGGCTGCAAGCCGCTTACGTTAGTGCGTCTTTCCGGAAAGAATTCGCTCTGAGCGCATCCGCATCGATTCCGCCTCCCGGGTGCGCCCCAATTCATCGAGGTTGCGAGCATATTCACCCAATAACCCGGCCAGGCGGGAGCTATTTTCTCCGAAGTTGTGCTCAGCAATCTGGAGGGCGCGACGACAAAGTGGTAAGGCCGCCGCTGAATTATGTTCCTCGCGATAAACCGATGCCAGCATCTGCATCGTCTCACTGAGCGAATAGTCGTTTGGTCCTAAATATTGTTCCTGCATCGCGAGTGCCTGCTTGTAGACAGGCTCAATCTCGCTGAGCCGCCCCTGAGCTCGGAGAAAATTCTGCAGGCTAAACGGGTAACTCAGGACTCGTGCATCGGCTGCGGTCTCTGGGCTGACACTCTTTTCGCGAACACTGAGGGCGCGCCAGTACAGTTCTTCGGCTTCGACCTCCCTTTTCTCAGAGTGGTAAATATCCGCCAAGTCATTCAAGTCCAATGCCAACCGGGGCGCGCCGGCGGGATTCCTTTCGGAAGCCGAGATAGCGTGCCTATAAAACACTTCCGCGTCCTCCATCTTGCCTTGTTCTTTGTACTGCCGGGCGCGCAGGGAATCGTTTTCCGCACTCGTGAAGTCCGCATCAGCCCGGGCTGTGTTTGATGCTGGGGGTGGCTCGGCCATAAGGCGCTCGGCTTCGTCTTGCTTACCATTCAGACGCAAAACCTCCGCCAGCCTGCCCCGGAATTGCAAACGCATCGACGCGTGTGCCGCCGGCAACCCGGCGGAAACTTCCACTGCGCGCCGCATCAACCGCTCCGCATCTTCGTACCGCTTCTGCCGCACCTGAAAATCGGCGGCCTCAGAAAATATGATCGATCGCTGAAAGCTATCCATTTGCTCTGCGCCTTCAGCAATCTTTACAGCCCGGCCATAGTTCTTCTCTGATTCGATGAAGTCGCCCGTGGCCATATTGAAAAGCGCCAGGTGGCGGAGGTCGGAAGCCACCTCTGGGGCGTTGCGTCCGAGATTTTTCTCGTCGATCGCAACGACTCGCCTTACCAGTTCGATCTTCAGCGGCATGTCGTCAAAGTATGGCCCGGACGCCATCAAGAGGCCGCGCGCCTTCCGGGGGTCCGAGTCCGGAAGTTTGTCCGTCTCCGCGAGCAAGACCCCGGCCGCTTTCTTTTGCTCCGCCAAAGTGTTGTGCTGCCAGCCCTCGCTGAGCAGTCGAAAGGCATTGTCAAATGCAGTGGATTCTTGCGAACTCGCTTGCGTCTCTCCCTGAGGGACGGCATATGCTCGACGTGCGGCTGTCCCAAAGAAAATTACTCCAAGAGCAAAAAACAGTAGTCTACGAGAGATGACGTCTGACCTTGCGCGAGTCATGTGTGAATTTGCGTCTTCCACGTTAAACCGCCTGTCTGGAGCCGCAAGTACAACAGAAGGAAGAAAACGACAGTCAAGGAAGCCAGAGTTCTGGCACTCACTATATACCGATTCTCAAACACTTCAACGCCCTTCCATCGCCACACTGACTTCGCTTCCCTTGCCCGCGCCCAGCAACTGGAAGGCAGATCCGCGGTTCGCCGCTATTTCCAGAAATCCCATGCTCCCGAGAATGCCGAACACTTCTCCCGGCGAACCTTCCGCATAATTCGTGCACATCCGCGTGGCCTGACCCTTGCTGCCCACCGTGATCTTGAAGGCTGGGGGCTGCGCCTCGAAGAGCGCAGGCAGATCCTCGGGCGTGATGTTCGTAATAAGATTTCCAAATCGGTCAATCTTCAGCACGACGCCCCGCAACGTCCGTTCATCCACCGGCTTCGGACGCGGAGCCGCGAAGCGAACATAATCAGTGATCTCATCGCCGAACCGGCCGGACTCAACACCCTTCGCCAGATAAGCAGCGACCGGAGAAAAGATGTCTCGCGCATGAAACGTATTGCTGCGCGGCTGCAGAAAATAATGTTCGGCTGTTATGTGCCGCACCGAGATCCGCTCCTCGCGGTCATAAATCATCGACAGCACGCCGTTGTCAGGCGCAACGAACTGGTGACGGTCGCCGGTGACCAGGATCGGCCGCCGCGCCGTTCCCACGCCCGGGTCCACGATCACCATGTGCACGGTACCGGAGGGGTAGTAGGAGTACGCCTGTGAGATGCTCAGCGCACCATCCAACACATCAAACGGCTGCACCGCATGGTTGATGTCGATAATCTGCGCGTCGGGCGCGAGGTCGAGGATGACACCCTTCATGGCGCCGACAAAGTGATCGTTGAGTCCGAAATCGGTTGTCAGGGTGATGATCGAAGTTCGCGCCAATCTCTTGCCTCAACGTAATGGAGTCCGGGGGCCGACGAAAGTATCAGCCGGGAGCGGAATAACGTCAAGGAACGTTGGTCTAGACGATTGTTAAGTGTTGATTTGTGATTGTTAAGGAAGAGCTATCCTTGGGACAAAAAACGAGAGGGGAACATGCAGCATCCGATGGAAGGGTGATTGTAGCGGAGTTTTGGGTCGTCTGGGCTCCAGCCATCGCTATCATTAGGCTCGTAGTTGCCCCGATGGCGCTTAGTCTGGGAGAGACACTCGCATGTCTAAATTGACCGTTCCCCTCCGCCGTGATCTGCCGCGACATTGGGTATACGCATTCCCCGGCAGAGAGTTCACAGGGCCGCGAATTTCCAAGTTTCCCCGTGCGGAGAAAACTCAAACTGCGCGGAGGGGAGTTGCAATCAACGGATCGACGATCAAGAATTAACGATGTGATTCACTCGTATCGCAGCGCCTCAATCGGATTCATGCGCGAGGCCTTCAGGGCAGGAAAGAATCCCGAGATGATACCAATCATGGATAGGAGAACGAATGATATCAACACCACAACAGACGAGATCCGCAGAAAGATGTCGCCTTCATGATTGGCTGTCTTGTAGAACTCGCTGTAGAGCGGCATTGGCGGAATTGCCCAGGTCAGGAATACCGCGACCAGGATCCCGAAAACTCCTCCGAAAAATGTCAGCACCAACGCTTCGAGCAAAAACTGTGTCAGGATATGCCGTGGCCGCGCGCCAACGGCTTTGCGCAAGCCGATCTCCCGGGTCCGTTCCGTCACCGATACCAGCATGATATTCATCACGCCAACCCCGCCCACAGCCAGCGTCACCACGCCGATTAGTCCCAGCACCGCTTGAAGACCCAGAGAAAACGCATTGACTTCTTTCTTGCTGTCCACCGTATCCCACTCCGGAGTGGCCTTTTCGTCCTTCGGATCGAAGTGATGGCGCCGCGCGACCACTTCCCGCACTGCGGCTAAAGCTTTTTTGTTCAGTTCCGCCGCCTGCGGCTGAAAGATGATCATGCCCGGATCTTTGATGTTTTTCAGATCACGGAATAGCGGGAACGGGATGAAGCCGTTTTCGTTGTCGGGGCCCTGGTACATCGAGTCCTGAATCTTATTTCGCATCACGCCAATCACTTCAAAATCCAGCCCGCCGATGCTTACGCTTTGACCGACGGCAGGCGCGCCCTGAAAGGCTTTCTTGGCGGCGTTGTAGCCGAGAATCACAACCCGGCGATGCTCCAGGAAGTCGGATTCGTTGAAGTAGCGTCCGGTCTCAATGTCGATCTTGCGCATTTGCCCGTAGGGAAGCTCAACCCCGCGTGTGTTCATCGAGACGACGCGTGTGCCGACCTTGTAGCCGAAGTCGCGGTCAATCTCTGCGCTCACGGCGCGCACCAGCGGCACTTCGTCGCGAATCGCCTCGATGTCGGCGTACTCGTATTCGACCTTCTTGCCGGCGCGCTGTCCTCCTGCCTGAAGGCTGGTCTGCCCCGGCCAGAGGACGATCACATCGTTCCCCATGTTCATGAACGCGTGGATCACACTGCCGCCCAGCCCCTGACCATAGGCCAGCAAAAGTACGACCGACGCTAATCCCCAGACGATGCCGAGCATAGTGAGCACCGACCGCAAACGATTGCGGTTCAGCGCCAGCCATCCCTGCGTGATGAGTTCTTTGAGCAGCATTGCGAAACAGTGGTCAACGGGGCACAGGAAGACTCGAGGTGCGATTTCCTGACACCCGCGACCTGAGACCGGTGGCCCGCCAATTTCAATCGAGATGAATATCCCCCGACCCGGTGTGCACCGAGATCGTCGGACCGCCGTTACGAACTTTCCCGACGACACTCTTGCGCTCTTCCTGCACCCGGCCCTGCACTGTTGTCGTCACGGGATGATCCACAACCACCGTTCCTGAGTTGGAAGAGATGTCCACATCGAAAGCTGATTCTGAAGGCACACGCAGATCCACGTTGCCCGAACCGGTACGAATGTTCCAGAGACTCTTTGGAGCTCCGTTGGCGCGAATGTCGCCGCTGCCCGCTTCGGCGCGAAACCCACCATTGATGCCGCTTACCGTGATGTTGCCGGAACCAGTGCGAATATCCACATCGCCCTGGCCCAACTCCTCGATTTCAATATCTCCACTGCCGGCTTTGACCTTCGCCGGCCCAGAGAGTTGCCGCCCGCGAACGTTGCCGGAGCCGGTCTGGAAACGCAGGTCGCCGGTCAGACGCGAAAGTTGCATGTCGCCCGATCCCGCTTCGAGATCGACATTACCTTTGATCCCTTCCACCGATTGATTGCCGCTCCCGCTATGGGCGCGAACCGTGGTGTTCTCGGGAACCGTAATCTCGTAATCCACCGAGACGTTGCGCATATTCACGTAATCAATGCGGACGCTGTTGCCGTTCTGCCGCACTGGAGGATTCTTCTCAAGTTCTTCCACCTCCGCCTTGCGGCTGCTTTCAAACCAGGAGTTGTTGAGATGGATTTTGCCGTGAACGGAAACCGTTCCCGTCGATCCAGACCGGACGGTGATGTCCCCCGAGCGGGTCAGCACTTCGAGATCGACGGGACCGTTGACCTGGAACGATCGGTCAAAGGTCCCCGCCACCGAACCGAAGCTGGCCAGCGCACTGGCCAGCACGAACAACACAGCGCGAATTGCGCGATAGCGAATCAACGAAAGGCTATTCATATCGAAGCGACTCCACAGGTGTCATTTCAGCTGCGCGCTGCGCCGGATACATGCCGGCGGTCAGCGTGATCAGCGAAAGAGTAAGTACCGAAGCAACTACAGAAATCACCGAAACAATCGGATGCGGAACAAAGTCCGGCAAAGGCACCCATGCAGCCAGGATACAAACGCCAATCCCGAAAGCGAGTCCCAGGCTGCCGCTGACGATGGTCAGCAAGGCCGACTCCGCGAAGAATTGCCGCAGGATGTCGCGTCGCGTAGCGCCCATTGCTTTGCGTACGCCAATTTCCCGCGTCCTCTCCCTCACTGAAACCAGCATGATGTTCATCACTCCGATACCGCCCAGACAAAGCGTAACAATCGCCACGCAACCGAAGAAAAGCGTAACGAAATCAAAAATCCGCGCCAGAATCTTGGCGCCGTCCATTGTGTCCCAGATGAAAAGCGCATCCTTATCGGTTGCCTCAAAGTGATGTACGCGCCCGAGCGTGCGTCGAACCTGCAGCACCGCATCGTCGTGGCTATCAGGGTCCGCCACCTGGAAAACAATGTCATCCAGATAGCCCTTCACTATGCCCGGCTTCAGCGGCGGCGGAAAATCGCGCGCGACTGCCGAATACGGCGCAAACAGGTAGTCGTTGTCGGGGCCGCTGTAATTCGAGTTCTGATTCTTCTTCTCAAGCACTCCCACGACTGCGTAAGGCACTCCCTTGATTGAGACCATCGAGCCGACAGCCGGTTGCCCCGGAAAAAGCTGTTGCTGCGCCGCCGATCCCAGCACCACCACCCGCCGCGACTCTTTTTCATCCTCATCCGTAAGCAGTCGCCCCGAGTCGAGCTTCAACGATCGAAACTCCTGGTACGCCGGCCACATTCCAACGACGCCGCGATTAGCCGAGTTAAAAGCGCTTACTTCAGGAACCTGCCGTCGCAACTCAGGACTGACACTCTTCACCTGATAGCACTCATTACTGATGAGCCGCGCGTCATCGATGGTGAGCGTAATCTCTCGTCCGGCTGCCAAACCGCCCGCCTGCGCGCTGGTGCGCCCACCCCACACGATCACCAGATCCTTGCCCAGAGATTCCATGTGCTTTTTCTGGTCCACCGTAAAGCCTCGTCCCAAGCCGACCAACAAGATTACCGACGCGATCCCCCACACGATTCCAAACATCGTGAGGAAGGTGCGCATCTTGTGTGCTTTGAAAGTAGCGAACGCCTGTCGGAAGATCTCGGAGAAAGTCATGGGGACCCAGGTCTCAGATCTGAGGTGTAGGTCTCAGGTCAGGTTTTACCGAAGTATCTGGTTTTCCTGAGACCCGAGACCTAGGACCTGAGACCTTTCTTCACTACTGCAGCACCACTTGATCGCCTTCTTTCAGCCCGCCCAGAAGTTCGGTCTTTGCGCCGTTCGAGATCCCGATGTTGACGGCCAGCTTCTTCTTGCCTTCCTTGCCCTTGGGCTCGGGTACTTCGACGGACGCTTTCTTGTCCTTGTCGTAAATGATGGAGCCTTCCGGAATCTGGAGCACGCCTTTGTGCTCTTCCAGAATGATCTCGGCATTGGCGGTCATGTTCGCTTTGAGGACGCCCTCCGGGTTATTGATCGAGACGCGCACCTCAAACGTGGTGACGTTATCTTTCTCCACGCCCATCGGAGAGATCTTGTTCACCTTTCCCGTAAAAGTCTTGTCTTTATACGACTCGACCTTGATGCGGGCAGGCTGGCCCATATAGACCTTGCCGATGTCGCTCTCGTCCACTTTGCCCTTTACGTACACTTCGCTGGTGTCGCCTAGCGTCATGACGAGCGTGGCCGATGAACCGAGCACCAGGATCGAACTCACCGCGTCACCGACTTCTACGTCGCGCGAAAGAATGATCCCGTCAATCGGCGATGTAATCGTGGTGTAGGCAAGCTGCTCTTCCAACTGCTTCAGGTTGGCGCGATCCTGCGCGACCTGGGCCTGTGATTGCCCGATCTTTGCCTGGAGAACCTGCAGCTGCGCCTTCGATACGTTCTGCTTGTTCAAGGACATCTCATAATTCTTCTGAGCATCGTCCAGAGCGGAAGCCGAAACGACGCCCTCTTTTGCCATTCCCTTGGCGCGATCAAAGGCGCGTTTAAGCAATGGCACGTCCGGTCCCTCGGCGTCTACCTTCGCACGCTCCAGATCGGCGCGAGTTCCGTTCATGCTGGCGGTCGAAGCTTCCATCTGGGCTCGCGCCTGATCAACCCGCGCCTGGATTTCTTCCTTATCGAGTTCCGCGAGCAGTTGGCCCTTCCTGACCTTGTCGCCGTACTCGACGTAAAGCTTCTTCACGATGCCGCTGGCTTTGGATTTAATTTCGACCTTCGTGATCGGCTCGACCTTGCCGGTCGCCACCACGCTCTTCGCCAAATCGCCCTTTTCGACCTTCGCCAGCTTGGAGGGATCAATCTTGGTACCGCCGCTGGTAGCCGCATACACGCCGCCCACGATCACCAGCAGCACCACGGCCGCGATTGTGCCGTAGATGATCCGCTTGCGCCGCTTTGATTTCTTGCCATTCACATTACCGTTCACAACTGCCTCCTACCTGGAATTCGAAACAGGGACGTAAGCTTCACTCCCTAGTACGGGATACCGCATTGAATAGTTCCTTGGAAAATCGACCGTCGAAACCTTCTCGTTCCCATCAGTTAGACCCCCAAACGGCCAAAAAGAAAGCGACAAAGCACCTGTCAAGTGTTAGGTTTCACGCCCCTCTGAGGTCGCCGAGACCTGACATCGGCGTCTTATCAATGCGAATGGTTCCGTCCTTCCTGACACCTGACACCTGACACCTGACATCTGATACCCGGCACCTGTAACCCCTGACCTTCTTTATCCTTTGGAATGTTAGAATTAAGCCTCCATGATTGCGTACGTGCTGCTGCGGGTGTTTCTAATCCTGCTCCTGGTGGCAGCTAATGCGTTCTTCGCTGCCGCGGAGTTTGCGCTGGTCAGCGTACGCGAAACCCGAATCCAACAGTTGATCGAAGCCGGTCGCGTGGGTGCGCGGACCGTCCTCAAGCTCCATCAGCAGATCCAAAGAGTCGTCAATGGCGTGCAGCTGGGCGTCACAATCTGCAGCCTGACTCTCGGCTGGGTCGGCGAGCCCGTCCTCGCTCATTTGTTCGAAGGTTGGGTAGGCCGCATTCCTTATGCTGCCCTGTACGCGCACGCCTGTGCGGTAGGCGTCGCCTTCATTCTGATTACCGTTCTGCACGTGATTCTGGGTGAGTTGGTTCCAAAGTCGCTCGCCCTGCAGCGTGCCGAGCGGGTGGCGCTCGCGGTCGCGGCGCCCATGGACGTCTTCCTGACCCTGACCGGCCCTCTCACGGCAACCATGACCCGCGTCGCCGGACTAGTTCTCCGAGCGTTCGGAACTCACGACATCCGCCACGGATCCGTACACTCGCCCGACGAACTGCGACTGATCGTCGCCAATGCACACCACTCCGGCCAGCTTTCGTCGGCCCAGGAAGAGATGTTGCTCAACGCTCTCGAACTCGACAACATCACCGCCCGCCAAGTGATGGTTCCGCGAACGCGCATTTTCTCTCTGCCCGCCGATCTCAATCTCGATGAGGCACTCTCCCGAGTTGTCGAAGAGCAACACTCCCGCATCCCGGTCTATGATCCGCAGCGCGGTCCCGAGCACATCGTAGGAGTTCTCTATGCCAAGGACCTGATGCGCTGGACACGCTTCCGCCTCACTCTAAGCTCGAGTCCCGCGTCCGCCTTGCGTATCTCCACGATGCGAATTAGCCAGATCATGCACGGTGTCCTCGTCGTCCCAGAGACGAAGTCCCTGCTCGAACTCCTGGGCGAGTTCCAGCAGCGTAAACGGCATCTCGCCGTGGTAGTCGATGAATTCGGCTCAACCGCCGGGGTGATAACAGTTGAAGACGTCCTGGAGCAACTCGTAGGCGAATTGGAAGACGAGTTCGACGTAGCCGCCGCCGAGCCGGCCGTCACCGACGCAAATGCTCCACTTGAACTAGACGGCGCTCTGAACATCCGCGACCTCGAAGCGCAGTATGAATTAAAGCTTCCGCAGGACGAAGGTTTTGAGACGCTTGCCGGATTCGTTCTGGCACGCCTGCAAAGAATCCCCAAAGAAAGCGACGTCTTCGAATACGAAGGCCGCCGCTTTGTAGTCGATAAGATGGAAGGGAATCGTATCGCCACCGTGAGAATCGAACCGGTACCGGCAGCGGCCGCGAAACAACTGGCAGGAGATTGAGCAGTTGGAGTGGGTTCGTTCCAGAAGTAGTAGATTTGTATCGGCGGCGCAGGTTCGTATCGGCGCAGGTCGTATCAGGGCAGGTTCGTACCAGCGCGGGTTCTCAGGACATCGCTTCAGCGATGCCGAAAGTCGATTATGTTGGACGCCCCTTTAGGGGCGGAGGCGCATCGCCAGCGCCTTAAGGCGTTCTTGATTTTGCTACTCTTCGGCATCGCTGAAGCGATGTCCTGATACAAAGCTCAAACTCAATGCCGCGCTTCATCCTCTCCCGCCTCCTCTACGCACTTCCAGTCATCTGGCTCGTCGTCTCCACGGTTTTCCTCTTGATCCACTTCGTCCCCGGCGACCCAATCCAGCAAATGCTGGGGGAAGGTGCCGCCGCTGGCGACATCGAGGCAGCCCGCCATGCCTACGGACTCGACGTTCCCCTGGGCCGCCAGTATTTGAACTACTGGAACGGCGTACTCCACGGCGACCTGGGAAAGTCTTTCCGCTTCAACCAGGGCGTCACCTCTCTCATCGCAAACCGATATCCCAACACATTGCAACTGACGCTGGCATCTCTTTTTGTGGCAATAATTCTGGCGATCCCTGCCGGGGTCCACTCCGCCCGCCGCCGCAATCTATGGGATGACCGCGTCCTGAGCGTAGTCAGTCTCTTCGGCCTATCCTTCCCGAACTTCGCTCTCGGCCCGGTCCTGATTCTGTTTTTCGCCATAAACCTGGGATGGCTTC
Organism: Acidobacteriota bacterium; assembly: GCA_003225495.1. Lineage (GTDB taxonomy): Bacteria > Acidobacteriota > Terriglobia > Terriglobales > Acidobacteriaceae > Acidiflorens. Next base: position 31,677 of record QIAJ01000023.1, on the reverse strand, counting down.
CTGTTTCCGGTTCAGGCACGCTCGCGCACCTGGTCCTTCCAGCAATCACAATGGGGGGCGCGCTGGCCGCAATCCTGACCCGCATGGTGCGAACGTCCATGCTTGAAGAATTAGGCCAGGATTACATCCGCACCGCTCGGGCCAAAGGCCTGCCGGAACGGACAGTAGTTTATCGCCACGCATTGCGCAATGCGATGATCCCAATTCTGACCGTATTGGGCTTGCAGTTCGGTGCGCTGCTGGCTGGCGCAATTGTTACAGAAACAATTTTTTCCTGGCCGGGCATCGGGCGCTTGACGATCCAGGCCATTGCCAACCGCGACTACTATCTCGTGCAGGGATGCATTCTGGCGATTGGGCTGACATATGTGGCAGTGAATTTCTTGACGGACCTACTGTATTCGGCGGTGAATCCGAGAATACGCCAGTAGCGCCGTCCTTCCCGCGCCGACTTTGATGTGATCGACAGTTACCGCAAGTTCCGGCTTGAGATATGGTAGTTCGGTACGGATCCACAAATGTCCACCGCTGCCATCTCGCTGCCGCGCCTAGCCCGCCACAACCCCCTGGCTGCAATCGGAATCCTTTTTGTCGTAGGCTTCATCTTCTGCGCCTTATTCGCCCCCTGGATCGCTCCCCAGGATCCCGCTCACATCGATCTACCCAACCGCCTGCAGACGCCTTCATCCCAGCATATTGCGGGCACCGATGAACTTGGACGCGACATCCTCTCCCGGCTGATCTGGGGAGCTCGTATTTCGATGTTCGTCGGCAGTAGCGTGGTCGTCTGCTCGCTCTTTCTCGGCCTCATCATCGGCAGCCTCGCCGGATACTACGGCGGCCGCATCGACCGCTTCGTCAACATCGTTCTGATGAATGCGTTTCTCTCTTTCCCCGGAATTCTGATCGCCATTGCCTTTGTAGCCTTCCGCGGACCGGGAATATTGAACCTCGTCCTCGCCCTGTCGCTCGGCGGATGGGTCGGATACGCGCGTCTGGTGCGCGCTCAGGTTTTAGCGGTTCGCGAGAGGGAATTCGTGGAAGCGGCGCGTTCACTCGGTGCTGGCGACCTTCGCATCATTCTGCGCCACATTCTTCCCAACATCATTCAGCCGGTGATCGTTCAGGCCGCCATCGGCATGGCCGGAGCAATTCTTGCCGAAGCAACCATGAGCTTTCTCGGTCTGGGAGTGCCGCCTCCGACCGCGAGCTGGGGTTCCATGCTTAACGACGCGCGCTCGCATCTCTTCGACGCCCCGCATCTGGTGTTGTTTCCCGCTCTCACTGTTATGTTGGCCGTGCTCGCGTTCAATTTTATCGGCGACGCTCTCCGCGATGTCCTTGATCCCCGCTCGCGCATCGAAGCCGGGCTTTGACCCTGGGCAACTCTTCCATACAATGCGCTTTCGTAATTCCGCCACTGTTGAGGTCGATCATGCTCGCGCCCAAACTGATCCTTCTAGTTCTCGCGTTGTCGATACTCCCGGCAATCTACGCCGAACCAAAGCCGCCGAATGCTTCAGCTACGATGCCCGCGGTCGCGGCGCCCTCAGTTCCTGCTTTCGACGTGAAAGCCGCCACCGATGCCTATCTTGCAACCGTGCCTCCCGATAAAAGGGCGCGCTCCGACGCCTACTTCGAGGGTGGCTACTGGCTGCAACTCTGGGACTTTTTGCTGAGCGCAACCGTCCTCATCCTTCTACTGCAGACGGGCCTTTCAGCGCGCATCCGGGACTGGGCAGCGCGGATTTCCTCCTGGCGTGGTGCCCAGGACTTGATCTACTTCGTTTTATTCGTGCTCATTACCACCGTGATCCAGTTCCCACTCGCCGTCTATGAGGGTTACATCCGCGAGCACAAATATGGTCTGGCAACACAGACTTTCGGCCCATGGATGCGCGACCAAATCGTCGCCCTGGCTGTCGGCGCCCTCATTGGCGGCATCGCGGTGATCGCCCTGTACTGGGTCGTACGCCGTCTCGGAAAGAACTGGTGGCTGTGGGGTGCGCTGGCAAGTATCGTGTTTCAGGCGATCATCGTCTTGATCGCCCCCGTTTACATCGCGCCCTTGTTTAACGATTTCAAGAAACTTGAAAACCCCAAGATCAAAGATCCAATCCTCAGCCTCGCGCGTGCGAACGGAATTCCCGTAACCGAGGTTTATGAAGTCGATGCGTCCAGGCAATCCACTCGTGTGAGCGCATATGTCAGCGGATTTCTAGGCTCAGAACGCATCGTGCTGAACGACAATCTTCTGAATCGCTGCACTCCCGAGGAGATCCAGTCCGTAATGGGTCATGAGATGGGGCACTACGTTCTCCACCACGTCTATAAAGACAAACTCTTTTTCGGCGTGCTTGCCATAATCGGTTTTGCATTCCTCAATCGCGCCATGCACTGGGGTCTCGCTCGTTGGGGAGATCGCTGGAGAATCCGCGAAATCACCGACGTAGCCGCGCTGCCGCTCGCCGCACTCTTATTCTCACTTTTCTTTTTCGTGCTAACGCCTGTGACCAACAGTTGGATTCGCACGCAGGAGTATGAAGCGGATATTTTCGGAATAGATGCCGCCCGCCAGCCCGACGGCGAAGCCCTGGTCGACTTGAAACTAGCCGATTATCGCAAGCTTGATCCCAGTCCACTGGAAGAAATGTTCTTCTTCGATCATCCCAGCGGACGCACCCGCATCACCGCCGCTATGCGCTGGAAAGCCGAAAACATGTCAGTTCTTCCACCCGGTACCAAACCCGGCGGCCCCGGTAACTGAGATGAATTATTTTCATCTCCCGTTAACAATCCAGAGCCCGCGACCTGTGACCGATAACCTGGTTTCCTGCCCTTCCGGCGGGTAACTTTTCCCACCGTTCAGCGTCTAATTCCTAAGCCCAAACGGGGAACTTTCCCCTACTGATTTCGTATGAATAACATCATGGAGCTACGATACCAAGTCGAATGTCAGCATGACGTTGCCGTCGTGCGCTGCTCCGGGCGCATGGTTCGCGGGACTCCCCTGGATGAGTTTCGTCGCGGAATCGAGCGGCTCGAGCATCTGCGCGTGCTCATAGTGGATCTTTCTGATATCGAGCAACTCGATGCGGGAGGTCTCGGGATCTTGCTGTTGGTACGTCGCTGGGCACGAATGAATTGTGTCCAGATGAAGCTGGTGAACCCCAACCCGCTCGTTTTGCGCTTGCTTCAGGCCACTCGACTCACCACTGTGTTTGAAATTTCCTCCCTGGAAGAGGCGCTTTGCATCTTGCAAACGCCGGGAGGGCGGCCGCACTACGCGGTCGCCTAAGGGTCGCTGGGCGCGATGCTTTATAATTCGCGCCCATGAGGCCCAAGAGACTGGCAGGCCCACGGCCCGCGCCTGTCGACGCTCTCGTTTATCCCCGATTCTCTGGTATCGCCACTTTCATGCGGCTGCCGCACGTGACAAGTGCGCAAACTCTCGACATCGCCCTGATCGGCATTCCCTACGATGGCGGAGCGACCTATCGCTCCGGACCGCGCTTTGGACCGCGCAATGTCCGAGCGCAGAGCTGCATGATTCGCCCCTGGAACCCCGTCTTGAATGTCGATCCCTTTTCGAAATGGCGCGTGGCCGACTACGGCGACCTCTCGATCAATCCACTTTCGCTGGACGATACCTTTAAACGAATCACCAGCCAGCTGAATGACGTTCTCGCAGCCGGGGCCCGTTCTCTTTGTGTCGGCGGCGATCATTCCATACTGCTTCCCATCCTGCGTTCAATCCACAAGGAATTCGGCCCCGTAGCGCTCATCCAGTTCGACGCGCACAATGATACCTGGGGTGGTTACTTCGGAAGCCCACATTCCCACGGCACTCCGGTGCGACGCGCAGTGGAGGAAGGTCTTCTGATCGAGGGCAGTGTCTTTCAGCTCGGACTTCGCGGCCAGGTGTATTCAAAGGACGATTTCGAATTCGGGCGCAAACATAAATTCAACGTGATTACCGCCGAAGAATTCCATCGGGGCGGTATGGAGCCTAGTCAGAAAGCCCTGAAAAGACTTCGCGGCAGGCCGGTTTATTTCACCCTTGATATCGATGTAGTCGATCCCGCCTTTGCTCCCGGCACCGGCACGCCTCAAGTCGGCGGCCTTTCCAGTTTTCAGATTCTCGAACTGGTCCGCGCTCTAAAAGGCCAGAATTTGGTAGGCGCGGATCTGGTGGAAGTCTCGCCTCCCTACGACAATGGCGAAATTACATCGCTGCTCGCTGCCAATCTTTTATTCGAAATGCTCTGCGTGTTCTAGCCCGACCCCATGACACAGCTCGCCCGCAAACTTCGCATCACCGACTACTTCTCCCTGGGTTGGGGAACGATGGTTGGTGTCGGCTGGCTGGTGGTTATGGACGACTGGCTCACTCGCGGCGGCCCGCTTGGAGGCATTTTAGGGTTCGCCATCGGCGGAGTGTTACTGCTCCCCATCGGCTACGTTTACGGCAAACTGGTTATGGCCATGCCGGACGCTTCTGGCGAAGTCGCCTACACCGCCAGCGTCTTTCCGCAACCAGTCAGTTTCTTCACGGGATGGATGATGATGCTCGCCTACTTCATCGTCTGCCCGTGGGAAGCCGTCGCAGTAGGACGAATCGCCGGCTACATTTTTCCCGCCCTCGACTCCATTGAGTTGTATCGCGTGGCGGGGAAGCCCGTGTACCTGCCGCATCTCGCTATCGGCCTCGGCCTCACCGGGCTGCTGACACTGCTGAATTATCGTGGCATCCGCCTGAGCGCCACTTTTCAGAACTGGACGACCTTTGGAACACTTGCGCTGTTCGTCGTCTTCGTCGGAATCGGCGTGACGCGCGGGTCCACGTCGAATTTTCCGCCATTGTTCACGCACACGCCGTTCATCTCGATTTTGCTGGTATTGCAGATCGTCCCTTATTTCATGACTGGGTACGAATCGGTAACCAAGGCGGCCGAAGAAGCAAATCCCGAATTTCGCTCGCGCAGTTTTCTGCGCGCGATCTGGGCCGCCATCATCGTCGGATTCCTCTTCTACATCATTGTGATCGCTGCGGTCGGATTCGTTGCACCGTGGCATGAACTGATCGGCGCTCCCTTCATGACCGCGGTCGCATTCGAGCATGCAATCGGCTCGCGCTGGATCGTCAGCATCATTCTGGCTTCAGCGCTTCTCTCCCTGTTCAAGGTGTTCAACGGAAACTTCGTAGCCGCCAGCCGCTTGCTGTTTGCGATGGGAAGGCGCGGTTTGGTGGACGGTCGTTTGGCAAGAGTCCATCCGAGAAATCAGACGCCCGCAACAGCAGTGCTCTGGGTCGGTTTCGCTACGGGCGTGTGCATGTTCCTCGGCAGCGCGATCCTCATCCCGATAACCGACGTCGGCTCCCTCGCCTCTGCGATAGGATGGTTTGCTGCCTGCGCCGCCTATCTGCGAATGAATCCCCCGACGCGCGAACGTACAATCGCGTGGGTCGGTGCGTTCGTGGCGCTCGCCATGGGGCTGATGAAGATTTTGCCTTTCGTTCCTGGCCACTTTTCTGGATGGGAATGGCTTGCGCTCGTTTTCTGGTTAGTCACTGGAATTCTCATCGGCCGCCCTCGCGGTTCACAACTTGCCAGCAGCGAAAATGCTCTGGCGAACTCGGAGAAACATTCATGACGATTGCTCGTCGTATTACTCTCTTATTTCTTGTAGCAGTCTCTTCTCTGACCTTCGCTGCCGATCGTCCGTTCGATCTTGTCATCATAAAAGGCCACATCGTCGACGGCACCGGTTCTCCATGGTACTCCGGAGACATCGGCATCCGTGATGGCCGGATCGCCGCCATCGGCAATCTCTCTGAGAGCGGTCGCAAGCGCACGATCGATGCGGCCGGCAAAGTAATTGCTCCCGGCTTCATCGATATGCTGGGACAATCCGAAACCACGATTCTTGTCGATCCGCGTCTGCCATCGAAGATCTTTCAGGGAATTACTACCGAGGTCACCGGAGAAGGCGGATCGATCGCTCCGCTCAACGACGCAATCATCGAAGCCGATCTTCCCGGCTACGAGCACTACAAAATCAAGCCTGACTGGCGCACCTTCCGCCAATATTTCGTCCGCCTCGAAAAGCAGGGTATTGGTATTAATCTCGCCAGTTACGTCGGAGCAACCCAGGTGCGCCGCATGGTTCTCGGCGATGCCGACGTTCAACCCACCGTCGAGCAACTCGAAAAAATGAAAGCGCTGGTTCGCGATGCTATGCGCGAAGGCGCCGTCGGAGTTTCGACCTCGCTCGAATACGCCCCCGCTCCTTACGCGAAAACCGAAGAAATCATCGCGCTAGCCGGCGAGGCCGCAAAATTCGGCGGTATCTATGCCACTCACATGCGGAGCGAAAGCGACAGCGTACTCGAGTCAATCGACGAATCTCTGCGCATCGGACGCGAAGCCCACATTCCCGTCGAAATCTGGCACATCAAAGTTGCCGGCAAAAACAACTGGGGACGTATGCCCGATGTCATCGCGAAAATTAATCAGGCTCGCGCCCAGGGTGCCGACATTTCCGCCAATACCTACGCCTACACGGCCTGGTTCAACAGCATGTCGGCATTCATTCCACCGTGGGCGCATGATGGCGGCGATCTCAAACTGATCGAGCGCCTGAAAGATCCCTCTACCCGCGCGCGTATTCGCAAAGACATGACGACGCCGTCGAAAGATTGGGACAACGAATGGGACGAGATTTCAGGACCCCAGGACGTAATGATCGGAGTTGTGCAAAACGCAGAGTTGAAAAAATTTCAGGGGAAACGGCTTTCCGACGTAGCCCAGGCCTGGAACAAAGATCCAATGGATGCCCTGTTCGACCTCCTGATCGAAGACAAAGCCTTCACCTCATGCGCCGTCTTTGGAATGTCCGAACCCGATGTCGCTCTCGCCTTGCAGCAACCATGGGTCTCCGTTGACAACGATTCCTCTGGCACGTCGCCCGACGGAATTCTGGGCGAGGAACATCCGCATCCACGCGCCTACGGCACGTTCCCGCGCATCCTGCGCAAGTATGTGAGAGAAGAAAAGAAGCTAACCCTCGAAGATGCGATCCGCAAATTCGCCGCTCTTCCCGCCCAGCGTATGCACTTCAACGATCGCGGAGTTCTGAAGCAGGGAATGTGGGCCGATATAGTTATCTTCGATCCTGAAACCGTCCGGGACCTCGCTACCTTTGACAACCCCAACCAGTTGTCGCAGGGGATGGAATTCGTGTTGGTCAACGGCGTCCCAGTCATCGAAAATGGAAAGATGACCGGTGCACTGCCCGGGAAAGTCCTGCGCGGACCAGGCTTTATGCCCTAGCGCGCGTTAGAACCATCACTTTAAACAAGTCTGTCATCCTGAGCGGAGCGAAGGACTTCTACCTCTGCACGATCGTCAGCATATGCTGTCCTACCGTCGCTGTTTCGATCTTGTCGGGAAGCGCAAACGTCGAATCCAACCCCACTCCCGGATAGCGCGGCGTCACATACTTGTCGACAAACAGCTCCAGCACAAATCGCGGCACCTCAATTCCATCGATCGCGACCGAATTAACCTGTACTCGACCCTTGTGATTCGAGCCCACCGCCTCCGCGGACACGACCACCTCGTGCACGCCAGAAAATAGCTTTAGTAAGGAATTGGAATTGGCGCGCCCTTCCCGTACCCGATCGAAATCCACACGACACCGTCCGGTGATCGCGCCCGAAATCCCCACCAGGCGCACCGACTCAACGCCCGCCGGCAGCCGAACACTCCCCGACCTCAGGTGAGCATTTACTTCGTCTTCGGTAAGCTCAGTTGGATGGGAATCTGGCCGCGACCGCTGGCCGTTCTGATGGATGTGATCGAATTTCCTTTGAGCACTGTCAGCTAGGCTGTGACTGTCCGCGGCGAACGAAAGGGACGTCACAAATACCGCTGCCGAAATCAGAATCTGCCAGCCGCGAACGTCCAGCTTCTCACTAGGGCTTAACCACCGTTCGTGCTTCCGTGCGAGTAGCATGCGCAACATTGGTTTTCAGCAGAGTTCCGGTGATATTCCACGACTGCTCATCACCCCGCGTAAAAATCAGGTTCAATCCATTGACGGGAGAAGCCGTGCCACTAACCTGGTAGATGCCGTCCCGAGATTCCAGTTTGCCCGAGCTCAATTTCCAGTTTCCATTCTTCGCTTTAGCGCTCCCAGCAAATGTGCGCACCGGGAAAGGCCTCGCGGCGTCTGGCAATTCAATATGGGGCAGAGTCCCATTACGCAAAATGAACTGGATGTCGCCTTCGGCGTGCCCCATCAGTTCAGCGAAGCTGACGCCGGAACTTTCCAGATCGAATTTCCCGTCGGCAGTCCCGCTGGCCCAATCATCGCTCATGGCCGCGCTGACTTCCGCCATCGATACATTCTGCAACTGTCCCTTCGCCTGATAGTGTGGAGGCATTACCGAAGCATCGATAGTCCAGTCTCCCTGATGCGTGCCCTGGAACACCTGCCCGCGCAGTCCTGTAAGCATGATCTTGCCCCGATCCAGATCCACTTGCGCGACAATCTGCGACGCATCCGTTTCCTTGAAACGCAACCGATGAATGGTCAACCTGCCGCGCGCCTGGATCGCCAGCAACGGAGACTTGCCTGGAGAGTCGCCTGAAGTCAGAACCCGGTACCACGGCCGCTTGCTGGGATGAGGCGTGAACCACTCCGCGAGTTCGCTTGATGACAATTCGTCGGCGCCTAGATCAAACTGAAATACACATCCCTCCCGAGCGCACTGCCGAGGTGCTCGAACCGCCCCAGTCCAATGTGTGTCACCGGTCTGCGCCGCAATTTTCTCCAGCGAGACGCTCTCGGCATCAACCTTCAGAATTGCCGATTTTATCTCGATGGGCGGATTCAGCCCGCGCATGCCAGTCTTCACATTCCGCAGTTGAGCAGCGCCGACCGATTGCGGGGCCGCGAAGCCCTGCCACTGGCCGAAGATATTCACATCGGCCCGCGCCGCCCCCTCAGCGACCGGATGAAATCCCGGCAACCCAATCATGTTCGCGAGACGGTAAACGCTTTTCACTTCGGTATCGCCGCGCAATGTGAACCGATAGCCCGACGCGGATAACCAACCCGCTGCACTCGCCGGACCCGTCGCGCCCATCGCCAGTGGGAACGGCCCAATCTGTAAGTGCGCCTCTGCCGCCGCAATGACTTTTGAAACAGAGCCTGTCGCGCCCGACTTCGTGCGACTCTGATTCGCATTCGAAACCGTCAGCGGCACACTGCCGAAGATGACTTCATCTTTCTCCGAGCCCGATACCAGCCGCACATCCGTTGCGACTCCCTGTCCGGTGAATCGCTTGTCCGACTCCGTTCTCACACCGCGAAACTCAGCGTCCAAATGCCCGCTCGCAACCAGGTCGGTCGGCAATCCTTTTTTGGCGTGCCGCAAAACTTGCAAGAACGACGAAATCGGAACCTTCTCCGCAACAAACGTCAAATCGTATCGAGGCATATTGGCGCTACCGACCGCGTTACCCTTCAGCCGGATGACCCCTCCACCAACCGGGGACTCACATGACAAGTCCGTAAGCGCGCTATCCTGCGCACTGTACTTTCCCGTGCAAGCGGTTGATAGCCGAAGACTCCTGTTGCTCATCACGTCATAACGGCGAAAGTCCTCAATGCTGGCCTGGCTGCGAACTAAAAGCGCGTTCGGCGTCCCGGAAAGACTCGCTACAAAAGTGACGCCTCCACGCCATCCCCGATCTCCGCCACTGAACAATTTTGTGACCTGCCCCAATTGACCCTTTTGCCATTGCGCAGAGATCTGTAGCGGCGTGTCGCCAAGGCTCTCAGCCCGCTGCCAACTCGCATTGAGCTGAATGGTTCCCGTGTCAGTGAGATTGAAGTCCGTCCGCACCGGTTGAGCCGTCATGCGCGCGCCCCACGAATCCTCCGATTCCTGCCAGAGCGTCACGTCCGCATCCGTCAGGGCCCATGATTTCTTCGCCTGGCCGATCTTGAAGTTGACGCGCGCATGCGTCGCCTCGAGGTATGGAAATGCCGGACGCCGCTCCGAAGCCGGCTTACCGGTCGGCGCCGCCGGGATGTGCGCACTCCTATCCAACAGACTCGCCAGATTCCAGCGGCCCTCATCATTTCGAACCAGGTTGATACTGGGCTCATTAGCGCTCAACGTCGCAATTTCCAAACGTCCACGCAACAGGGAACTCAAGCGAATCGCCGCCGAGACATCCTGCGCCCGTACCATCGGCTCCGCGCTGAACGCCGGATCATCGTGGATGACGAGACCCTCCAGGTCGAACCCCGGACGCGGAAGAACGTGAATCCGAACATTGTCGAGCGTAACCCGGCGTCCGAGAGCCGAACTGATTGAGCCTACAATCCGGTAGCGCAGGTGGCGCACGCCGGGACGAAACAAGAACAGAATGAGAAGAATCGCCGTGACTAAAGCAATCCCGCGTCTTGACCGCAGGAATTTCACTGTACAACCTTGAGCGTTCGCGACCACCGCGTCTCGTCAAAGAAGTGAATGATGATATGGGCCAAAAATCCCAGGCGATCTCCCATGCTGTGCTTCTCATACTGATCGCGCGGAGTAGTAAACGACCAGTACATGAACATCGGCCGCCCGATTACATTCTCCTGCGGAATGAAGCCCCAAAAGCGGCTGTCATAGCTGACATTGCGGTTGTCGCCCATGGCGAAGTAATTGCCAGGCGGCACCACAAGATCTTCGCCGTCCACATACTTCGGAAGTGAAGACTCCCAATCGGGCGTGAGATTGGAAGTTCCCGGCGCTACCGCAGGAAAGTTCTCGCGATAGGAGCGCGTGTACTCGGAATTAGGACCGTCTTTGTAACGAACGTAAGGTTCGTCAAGCTTCTTACCGTTGCGGTACACCACACCTTCCCGCAAATGTATTCGATCACCCGGAATGCCGATGATTCTTTTCACGACAAAGAGGCCATGTTCGGATGGCGAGAGAAAAACCACGACGTCCCCTTGGCGGATGTTGCGATAGGGCATCAGCGGCCCGATCCAGCGTGTCGGCAGCGCAAACTGCTCGCGATTGACGAATACATGGTCACCAATGAGCAGCGTGTCCTCCATGGAACTGGAAGGAATTTCAAATGCCTGCAGGATGAACGTGATAATGAATAATCCTGTGACCAGCACTCCCGCGAAAGAGGCGAAGAACTCGACCGTAGTTTCGCGCGGTCTTGCCTCCCGCGCCGTCTCTTTCTCTTTCGTGATCACGTTTTGGATACCGATTCTGCGGAACTACTCTTAACGCACCGGCCGGAACGTTCGCGACCACCGCGTCTCATCAAAAAAATGCAGGATGGTGTGGGCCAGAAATCCAAGCCGGTCGCTCATGTCGCGCATCTCATACTGGTTGTCTGGCGTGACAAATGACCAGTAGATGAACATGGGGCGCCCGATCATATTCTTCCGCGGAACAAAGCCCCAGAATCGGCTGTCATAGCTGACGTCCCGGTTATCGCCCATTGCGAAGTAGCTGTCAGGAGGCACGACAATATCCTCGCCCACAATATGCGACGGCAGTTCCTCAGCCCATTTGTCGTTCCTGACTCCAAACATCGGCGACGGCGGAACCGCCGGGAAATTATCCGTGTACGGATTGTGCTCCCGTTTGTGACGGACGAAGGGCTCATCAAGCTTCACGCCGTTTCTATAGACAATATCGTCGCGCAAATGGATGCGGTCGCCAGGGACGCCGATGATCCGTTTCACCAGGAATAATCCCGGCTGCTCGGGCGAAAGAAACACAGCAATCTCGTCCCGCCTGACTTCGCGATATGGCATCAGCGGCCCAATCCAGCGCGCTGGAGCGGCAAACTGCTCACGGTTGACGAAGACGTGGTCTCCAATCAGCAGCGTGTCCTCCATCGAACTCGAAGGAATTTCAAATGCTTGCAGAATAAACGTGATGATGAATAGTCCAGTCACCAGCACTTCCGCCAGGGAAGCCAGAAATTCTACGGTCGTCTCCCGCCGTTTTTCTTCTTTGGGTGTTTCTTTCTCTTTTTCAGTTTCGTTCTTGGGCAAGTTGGTTGTCCGATGTTTGGAGTCGCTTTCTCTAGCGCACCATGCGGAAGGTGCGCTCCCAGCGGGTGATCTGAAATACGTGAGTCACCGCGTAAGCAAGGTGATAAAGTCTATCACCCGCAGTCGGCGATCCCGTCAGATCGTTGCTAAGGTTCGCCGCCGACCAGTAAATCAGCAGCGGCCGACCGATAATGTTCTCGCGCGGCACAAATCCCCAGTAGCGGCTGTCCTGGCTGTCGTCGCGATTATCTCCCAACACAAAGTAGCTATCTTCCGGGATGATGAGTTGTTTGTCCTCCACAAGTTTTCGCATCTCCTGCCACCAGCGAGCGGTCACCCCAAAGGCCGGAGAATCAGTGCGCGGGAAATCGTCACGATAGGCCTGGCGGTCGGGAGCAATGTACTGTACAAACGGCTCCTCCATGAGTGTTCCGTTTACAAACACGCGCTTGTTGATCAGCCGTACGCGATCTCCCGGGACGCCGACCACCCGCTTTACAAAATGCTGCGCTGGGTTCACCGGATAGTGAAACACCACAATATCGCCGCGCCGGATTCGCCTATAGGGCAAAACGTGATTCCAGAAACCGCTATCGCCATAGCAGAACTTGTCGACGAGAAGGTAGTCGCCGATGAGCAGCGTCTTTTCCATCGACTCCGAGGGAATCGTAAAAGCCTGGATGATAAACGTAACCACGAACACAGCAATAACCACCGTCCCCGCTATCGATTGAACGGTAGCCGGCCAGTCACTGGTCGAGATTTTTTCGCTCCATGACATTAAGTGTGAGATTCGTGTCCCGCCGGCTCAAAAACTGTTTCCGTCCATCCCAGCCCGCCGCCACTCCGGCGACGTAGCCAGGTGCTCAAGCGCCTGCCGGGCTGCTTCCTGCTCGGCCCGCTTTTTGGTCGGACCCTCCGCGCGCGCCACAAAATCATCCACTTCAACGTCCGGCAGCCGAACCTCGACCGTAAAAGTTTTCTTGTGCTCTGGTCCTTCTTCTTTCACTAGCGCATAAACGGGCTGCCTCAAACCGCCCGCCTGCAGCTTCTCCTGCAATGCGGACTTGAAGTCCATCACCGGGATCGCGCTCGTCTCGAGTTTCATGTGAGCCAGTTCGGGCTCAACAATGGTCCGTAGAATAAAGTCTCGCGCCACCGTCCACCCGCCATCGAGATAGAGCGCGGCCAGGATCGCTTCCAATGCGTCCACCAGCAGAGTTGCTTTATTTCTGCCACCGCTCTTCTCTTCGCCGCGTCCCAGACGCAAATAATGACCAATCTCCAGTTGCTCGGCTACCCGCAGCAGATGTCGCTGTCCCACCAGGTGCGCGCGCAGCTTCGAAAGATGTCCCTCCTGAAATCCCGGGAAGCGATGGAACAATGCCTCGGTGGTGACCAACCCCAGCACGGCATCGCCGAGGAACTCGAATTGTTCGTTATCACTCTGACGGGCCGACGGATCCACTGCACCGAGCGCTTCCACCTCGCGCGCCTGCGAACTGTGAGTGAGAGCCTGCTCGATGAGTCCCTGGCGCTGGAAGTGGTATCCCAGACTCTCTTCCAGCGCCATGATGTCGCGTGGCTTCATGTTTGAGCAGACAGTCGCCCGGAGCGGGCGCGATTAGTTCTTCGGAGGTTGGGCCTGCGGTTGTGCGGGCGGGGGTGCGCCTCCGGTGAGTTGCTGAAGGCGATCGCGTTCGTTGCGCGCCAGTTTTCCGATCTGCGTGCTGTCCTGAGTCAGTTCCACTGCCCGGTTCGCTACCTTGAGAGCGTCCGGATATTTGTCCTGCTTGTCCAGCGCAATGGCTAATTGCAGAACTACCACCGCGTCCGGCTCGGACGGATAGGCGTCAATCGACTTCTGAAGGTTTGTCTGCGCCGACGCAAAGTTGTTCTTCTTGAAATCAATGGCGCCCATCACCGAATAGGCGTTCGAGCGCAGCAGCGCCTTATAAGCATCAATCCGTTCCTGCGGGGTTCCCGGATTAAACGTGGTGTCGGTCTCTACCGTTTGCAGTGCCTTCTGCGCCATCTTCATTGCTTCGTCAAAGCGCTGATCCTTGTCGATGTCGGATTCGTGCGTTCTTTCCGCGATCACTTCCGACACCATTACAAGAGCCTCCGGATCATCTGCATCCAGGTTCAACACTTTGCGACCCATGGCTTCGGTCTTGTCCTGGTTAATTAAGTTGTGGTAGTTGCGCATCGCCGGTTTGTAAAGAAGAATGCGGACTTCGCTATCGGGAAACTTGGTCGCAAAATCGTCCGCAGCTTTTTCCGAACGGTCAGCGACCGCCGCCATGATCTTTGCGGTATCCCCGGGATTCTTCTGAGCAGATGCTTGCTCTTCGGCAGTCGTCCGCGTGGTTGCGTCGGCCGCCTTCCAGGCGTCGAATTCCGGCTGCGTCTTGGCCTGTGGCGGACGCTTCGCGGCTGGCGCCGTCGCCTGTGCAGGTGCTGTCTGCCCCGCTGGCATGGTTTGTCCGCTCTGGGCGCCCCGCGATGTAGGCATCGCCGGCGGACTCTGCTGTCCACCCTGACCATAAGTTTGCGCCCCGGCCCACACCGTTAAACTCAGTATCACCACCGACATTGCGATTCGCTTCATGGATTCTCCGTACCAGATTTCACGAAATTGGAACTGCTACTGCTGCGGCCGCGCCGTTGCCGGGGGCTCGTAAGGCTGTTCGATTCCTCGCTCCGCCGCCGTCTTTGCTTCCGGAAGTGTTGCGCCGGCCACATTCACCGCTTCGCGGTAGTGATCCACGGCCACGTCTCGCTCTTCTTTTAAGTCAAAAATGCGTCCCAAATAGATGTGCGACCAGGCAATCACCTTGGGCTCGTGCGCCATTTGCAGAGCGCGTTCAAAATAGGTCCGCGCCCCTTCCATATCGCGATTGCGGATCGCAATCTGCGCCAGGATAAATAATGCCCGGCCGGGATCTTCCTGACTCTCATCCAGCGCCTGCTGCGCCATCTTCTGCGCTGCTTCGACATCGCCGGCCGCTAGCCGCCGCTCGGCATTCAGCAAAAGGCGTTCGCTCTTAGGACGTTCGAGATGCAACAGCTCCGGCGCCGCATCGCCCGCGAATTGAATCGCTGCCGTCCTCTTCATCTCCCTGCCCATATCGATCCCTGCCAGCATCTCGGAGTAGGCCGCTCTCATGCCAGCCGGATCTTTCTCGAACTTGACGAGTGAGTCATAGAAATGCCGCGTCAGCACATACCCTTCCTGGTCTGACTCATCCAGGCTTTTCTGACGGTCAGCTTCGGGTGTCTTTGCGGTACCCATGGTTCGTATTTCGATTGCACGCACCAGGCATTCCGTTACCAGCAGCGAAATATTGTTCTTGAAAGCCTCATCCATCGGCGAGCTCTTCACCTGATCGAGCAGTGGCTCCAGTCGCTTGAACGAGCCACCATTTTTCAGCGCCAATGGATCCAGCAAATAATGCAAATAGGTGTGCCGGATCTGCTGCATCTTCAGATTGGAGGAAGGTGAAATCACGACGTAGTAATCCGATGCAAAGTTGCGTGCATTCACCTGCCCGGGCGCTCCCATCGCGTCGAGGTAAACTTGAAAATCACGACCCAAGTATCCCGACGATGGTAGCTTCAAATAAATCTCGGTGTCGAATGTCATCTTCGACAAAGGGGCATGATAGGCATCCGTGAGTTCCGCATAACGCGCCCGATGCCGCTCCCAGATCGCGTGCAGCCCCACCTTCTGATAAAAAGCCTGCATGAGCGGTACAAACGCCGCCACTCCCACCGCTTCCGGTGGCAGTTCCGCCTGTTTTACCTTCGGAGTGAATGCCGGCGGATCCTGCAAGTCCAGGGCGAGCGACACATATTGCGCAAGATCGCGCGACGAGTCCGGAGGCTGGTGCTCGCGGTAAAACTCGCACATGGGAGCGACTGCGTCTTGCGCCCCCGGCGTGCTCTGTACCGCCTTGGCGACCTCCGACCGGATCTGCGCCCGCAAGGGATCCGAAGCGTTCAGTTCCTGATCATAGCCGCAGGTATTGATTGCCGTGAGCACAGTGAATAACGTCTCACTGGTATCGAGAGACACATTGGGCTGGTTCTCGGCAAAAAAAGGAAACGGCAGACACACGGCCAGACTCAGAACAATCGTGATTCGAATCCTGCGTCCCAGGGAATCCTCCGTCGCGGGCAGATAAGGTGAGCTAAAAACAGTGTACGAAGGGATGAATTCGGGGTCAAACCCGCGGGTCAAGCCCCAGATGGCAAAAGAAACAAGATCCATCTCGCGAGACTGGGTCTACTTCAGTCGGAGGGTTCCAACCCAGAGTCTCACAGACACATGTCAGCACTACCGTGGAAGAGCGGCCCTTCAAAGCTGCGTCGCTACCTGATGAAGGGCTTTGGCCGCGGGGATGGGCACTCACCGGAAGATCACTTTCCGCTTACCCCTTAACGCTGATCTTCGAGAACGAAATCACCGCGCGCCCTGCGGTCGGTCGGCCCATCGAAAGCGCCGGACGGAACGTCGTGAAGATCAGGATCTTCTTGACTTCCGGCAGCATGGTCTGCACGTCATCGGGTTGCGACAGGATGCGGTAGTCTTCAACCCGTCCATTGGCATCAACGTAAGCTTCGATCACGACTGAATCGTCGCCAATGCTGCCCAGCGACGTCCCAAACATCGTCTGATCCAGTTGCGGTGCGGTGTAAAGCATCAGCGGAACGTCACCGTTCGAAGCCTGTAATTGCCCCGGAAGTGCAAAGAAACCCAGCAGCAACCCAAAAATCAGCACCGCGCTTACCAGACCTGCAGTTGCCGGAACCATGAAGGCGTTGATCGCGTTCTCGATCCTCACCCTCAAACCTTCATAGCGAGCCCGCCGGGCCTGCGCCACTTGCTGAGAAATTGCCACTTTTAATTTCAGCGCGAGATCTGCCGGAGCCTTTTTCGGGCCCAGTTCCGCGAGCAGTTGCTGGGTGCGCTGCAAAGCCGCATATTCACGATTGCATCCCAGGCATTCTTTCAAATGACGGCTAAGCGCATGCATCTCGACGCCGCTTACCTGCCCGTCCAGATACGGCGAAAACAAGTCTTTGACGTCGCCGCAATTCATGGTGTCACCTCAGCCTCTCTGCCACCACGCGACCTGTGCGCGATCCTGTCAGGCCGAGCTTCTCTTTGCTCCTTTGGCGCCAGCAGTCCCATCTCGTCCCCAACCTCTCGCACGTACCCCGCGAGTATTTTCCGCAAAGCCTGTCGCCCGCGCGTGATGCGCGACTTCACAGTCCCCAGCGAAATCTGCAGCACCTCGGCGATCTCCTCGTATGACATCTCCTCCAGATCGCGCAGGATTAACGCGCTCTGGAACGGCTCCGGAACCTGATGCAGCGCCTTCTCCACCGCGGCGTGCACTTCAGCATGCGCGAAGTTGTCGAACGGAGACTCGCCTCGATCCACCAGCCGGTCGCCCAAAGAAAGCTCGCTGCTTTCCGCTTCCGCCGGTTCGATCGAAGTCTCCTGCGCCTTATGGCGGAACCACCACCGCCGGCGGTTCGCCGCTTCATGCAACGCGATCCGGTAGATCCATGTTTTCAGGCTGGACTGCCCATGGAAATGTTTGATTCCCCGAAAGACTTTCAGGAAAACTTCTTGTGTAGTATCCGCCGCATCGGACGCGTCATTCACAATGCGGTACACCAGGCTGTAGATCGGCTGATGAAATTCTCCAATCAGCCAGACATAGGCCTCTTCTGAACCAGCCTTCAATTCTGCAATGACCGCGGATTCCTGGGATCGAACCCCGAGGGCGCTCGCCAGATCGCTCAAAGTCGTAGCTCCCGCCATAGGCCTCCTGGCGTCACCCCATTATAAAATTTCCGCGACCCAGCCGCAGGATTTCTTCCTCTTTCAGTACCCTCGCCCGCCCCGCTGCCTTGATTACTTAGACCCCGCTGCATGGGACGAAGTTCCGCACGATGTAAGCCTAGGTTTTTCAGTGGGATCGGAGTGCCGAGAAGCTAGTTCGAAGCCAGTCCCATCAGTGCTGGGAATCTAAGTCGGGAGTCTTTGTGACTGCGCCCACGGACTTCCCCGAATCTGGATCTTGCAGGAATGCGACGAGTCTCAGGTTGCGAGGATCGAAGGCGCCATCAACTTTCAGGTCAATTTCGCGAGTGAACTGTTCTCCCGATTTTATTTTCCCGACCTTGAAGAGTTTCCTGACCACCGCCGTGTGTGCCAAATGCCGATTCGCGTTTTCTCCGCGAAGAACCTGGGATTCCGCACGATTGAGGGCCACGGCTACATAAACGTCCACGGTCCGCACTCCACACGAAGACACCAAAGGTGAACTTTCCACGCGCGCCCGCAAGCGATTTTGCGCGAGAGTAACATTCGAAATCCGTAAAGCTATCTTGGGCCGATGGAGGGCTTCTTCAATCGCTTTTTGCGCTTCGTCAATGTTGCTGCCCGAGAATTGCCTGCCTCCGTCCAGCACCATCTGCGGAGTGTAAACGGTTTCGAGGTGGAATCTGGTCGCATAGTTTCTTTGACGATCAGTGAGGTCCGAGGAGGAGTACGGGTCCCTCCACCCGTCGTGATTCCAGTAGTCGACATGCTCGCTCAAGACGACGAACTCGGCTCCTGCGATCGGCTGCTCGTCGAGTTTCTGCAGAAAGGCGTCGGCGGGAGGACAGGAGGAGCACCCTTCGGATGTGAACAACTCAACCAGTATCGGAACTCGATCCTGAGCCCAAGCCGTTGCACCTTGACCTGCGATAATGCACACCACGACAGTAAGTGAGGCCACGGCTGCAACGAGCCTGGTCGTCACGATGACATCCTTAGAACGAGTTTGTCCCACTTCGAGTCTCCTGGGTTGATCTCAATTCTAGTGCGAATCCGACGCGGCGTCATGGCACGAGTCTCGTCGGGGATGCTGGTAATGGCCTTGGCGTTTGCAACAGCTCGGCCAGTTCACTGCAACCATGATGATTAGATGCGCGCTGCTCGCGCCCCGCGGTCATTTATGGCAGGCTTTGGCAAGAACGGGGCATGAGGGTCATTAGCGCGTACTCACCGACAACCATAAACACTGAAGGGTGCCCCTAATCCACCTTCGCACTGAAGATCAGAAAATAATCCATGCCGTCGGCTTTCACGAAATCCTTCGTGTCTTTCAGTTGGTATCCAGCTTGAGCGGCTTCTCGGATGACCACGTCTTTACTCACGCCATGATTTTCTCCGTTGCCGTTGCGATCAATGATCCCAATCCTGGCTCCCGGTTTCAGCGATCTGCGAAGGTTCTTCAGCAGCACAACCGGATTGGCGACCTCGTGGTATGTCTTGAGCAGCAGTACGGCGTCGATGCTGTTGGTTGGAAGCTGAGGATCATCGGGCTTGCTCAGGATCGTCTTTACGTTCTGGAGTCTCTCCTTTTTTGCACGCTCGTCAATGTGACGAATCGACTCCGGACTGATGTCCACCGCATAAACCGTGCCCGAGCCCGTGACGCGGCGTGCGGCACGCACCGTGAACCAGCCTGATCCGGCGCCGATGTCGGCAACGTTTTTGCCGGGCTCGATGCCGAGCATCTCCATGACGCGGTTGATCTGCAGGCGCTCGTCGCGGCCTGCGGCTTCGAAAATAGAGAGATCGCCAGTGTAAGGGTCGCTAGTTTTGCGCTGTGTCGACGGCGCTGCCGAACCCGCCTGTGCGTAAACCGGAGCCGGTTCCCAGAGACCTGCCAACAACAGCGAGAGCGGCCCGATCCATCTGAGCGCTCTGCCAATGGATTTCCAAATCATGGTTTCCCCGAGTGCATGTTCCGAACCAGAACGCTCGCAATAGCAATTGCTTCATCGGCATCGCTACCTGGGAATTTACTTCGCCTGCGGCACACTCTGCGGATTCGCCGGCGCAGGAGCCGGCGGAGCAGCCGGCTTGGCCGACTTCTTTTTAACTGGCTTCTTCGGCGGCTCCGTATCATCGACGATAATCTTTTTCGGCGGCGCGGGCGGGTTTGCGGCTTGCAAAGTCTTGATCTGGTTGCGCAGCCGCGTAAGTTCACTCTCCTTGGCAGCAGCGAGAGTTTGCATCCGCTCCCCGAGTGCTCGACGGACGCTTTGCAGAGCGCTCATGTCATTGCTCAGGTTCTGAAATTCGTCTTTCGAACCGAGTGCTCCAGCCGCCTCAACCACCTGTCCAGAGACGTCATAGAGCGCGTCGAGGTTGCGATAGAGATTAAAAGTGGCTGCGATGTCGTCGGGTGAATTGCTGAGTTGTGTGATCAACTCGGGGAGAGCTGATTGCACATTGCGGCGAACCGATTCCACATTGCCCTGAACGTCGCGCTTGATGCCCGAATCGGCCTTCCATTTCTCGATCCGCATCTTGCCAAGATCGGTTTCAATGTTTTGCGATGTCTGCCGCAGTTGAGTGAGGATGTTGTTCACTTCGGTAGCCGATGCATAGGCGACCGGCGGTACGGAATTGTCCGTTGTTGATTGCGCGCTCGCCGCAAACGACGCCAGCACGACCAGCGAACAAGCCACGCGAAGGCGAATGAAGTTTCTAGAAGTGGGCATGGGGCTCCGTTATGTCCCTTGTTTAGACGCCCATTATCCTAGATGAGTTTGACTCGCCGGGAAAGGTGGGCGAGAATTGAAGAAGTTCGATTCCCTTGTTTTTTCAAGAGTGGGCCTGTGGCGCAGCTGGGAGCGCGCTTCCATGGCATGGAAGAGGTCGTCGGTTCGATCCCGACCAGGTCCACCAAATTTCCCAACAACTTGGACGGCTCGAATGCCGGCGGCCGCATTTATGTCGTGGCCTTGTGTGGTAACCCTCCGATTTTGGTCCCCACGTTTGCCAATCTGATCCGTTACAATTCCTATGGCGAAGCTAGGCACCCTTGCCGCCAATGGACGGAGCGAAAATGGCAAAGACGACACCGAAAGCAAAGAATAGCGCTTTTATGAAACCCATGCAGCCTTCAGAGCAGCTAGCCAACATTGTCGGCACAGAGCCGCTGCCTCGAAGTGAAGTCACAAAAAAGATTTGGGCATACATCAAGAAGCACAATCTTCAGAATCCAAAAAACAAACGGGAAATCTTGGCCGACGACAAGTTGCAGCCGATCTTTGGCGGCAAGAAATTGGACATGTTTCAGATGACCAAGGCCGTCAACAAACACCTGAAATAATTGGAAGCGTCACAGCCTGGTTGTTCTCCGTCCAGAATGCTAGCCTGAAGGCGTGCACCCCCGGTCGGTTCCAATCATCGCGGTAATTCTGTCTTTAGCCGCGACCTCAGTCGCTGAGACACCACTCGGCTGGACACTCCGCACCCAACCGACTCGCGTCGTCAACGGAGCACCCGTCCTGTTGCGCGTTAAGACTCCCAAGCTAGTCCAGACGCTCTCCGGCAAGTGGCTGGACCACGAAATCCCATTCACTTTTGATGCAAGGCAGAAAGAATGGTTCGCCCTGGCCGGTTCCAGCCAGGAAACGAAACCTGGCACATATCCGATCGAGCTGCATGCCGAAAGCAAATCCGGACAATCGCTCAGCTACAGACAGCAACTCAAAATATTGCGGCAGCATTATCCCAAAGTGACGGTCTTAAAAGTTCCCGGCCGTTACACCGCGCCCGATCCCGAGCAGATGCGTGTGATCGCGCATGACAAGGAAGTAAAAGCCGAGGCATTCAAATCTCTTACCCCCGAGCGCAGTTGGAAGGGTTCCTTCCAGCGCCCAGTCACGGCTGAAATCTCCGATGTCTTCGGAGTGCAGCGCGTCTTCAATGGTTCAGTGCAGAGCACGCATCAAGGACTCGATTTCCGCGTTCCGACTGGCACTCCCGTTTCGGCGGTGAACAGCGGGACAGTGATTCTGGCCCAGTCACTTTATTTCGAAGGGAACTGCGTCGTCATCGATCATGGCCAGGGTCTGCTCACTCTCTATTTGCACCTCTCTGAGCTGAGCGTGAAACCAGGCGATCACGTCTCCAAAGCTCAGCAGATCGGACTCAGTGGCGGCACCGGTCGTGCCACCGGGCCGCATCTCCATCTCGCGGTACGCTGGCAGGGTATCTACCTGAATCCGGCGGGGCTGCTGGCTCTCCGAATGCCGTAGGTAATGTTGAACCACTCAGAAGAATATGGAATTTATTGCTGCCGTGCGTACAACTCTGCAACAAAAAAAGTTTATTGTTGCGATTTCTATTTAGGGCGAGTATATTTCTCAGGCTGCCCGGCGGCGCAAGCGGTTCGGGGGAAGCGCTTTCAGTATTCCAGCCGCCGGACATAAATGCGGGAACCCGAGGAACCCCTCGACGGGTTCCCGATTTTTTTGATGTGTAGTTTTTCAGGAAACCTGGCTATGCAGTGCCGGGTCTGGGCTGGTGGCAACGATCTCTTCCCCCACCCACACTCCATCGCGGAAGGTAACGCTTCGTCCCGAAATGGCCGGAATGCGTTCCCCCGTGACTACAATCCCCACAAGATTCAAAGGATCCGCAGCGGCCACGGTAATGCGTTCGCCTGTAGCCGGAAGTTTGCGGGTGGCGCGCAGTGATTCCACCGCGACCGGCAGCGCGAACTGTTCGCCCAAAAATCCATCGACAAACCGTCCGCCTCGAATCTCGCCGCGATTTTCCAGCCGCCGGAAAGCAATCTGCAATTCCCGCCAGCGCGGCAGATTGGCTTCTCGCGCCAGCAGATCGCGGAATACCACACCATAACGGCGGAGGAGCATCCAGCAGCACGACTCGGCGCTGCGATCGCGATCCGCACCATCGGTGTGCAACAGCGACCATCGCCCTGCTGCATGCCGCGGGCGTCGTACCTTGCCCAGCCCATTTCCCGACGAACTCTTCGGCGTCACAAGTGCCCGCAAATTCTCGAACCCGTCCGCTGTAACCAGGCCCGCAGCAACCAGTTCCCACAAGCCGGTTTCCACTTCCGCTTTGAGCTTGCCGGTCGCACGCACCATGTCCGGGAAGAACAGCGCTCCCCGCTGCTGCAATAGTTCGAGCACCGATCGCGCTACCGGACTCAGCACAGACAGCGCCGCATCCGCTGTCCCAGGGTGTCGTGGTTGCATCCAGTCCGCGTCCTCGCGCACGAAAAATGCGATTGGCGCAACCCGCGTGGGAATCACCCTCCGCCGTCTCTCCGGATCACCATTGTTTCCCCCCGTATCAATCGTCGCCGGATGCGGCGAAAGCCGTCCCCATCCCACCGCGCCAGCCAGGCAAAGGTGATCCAGATGCGCCGGATCGTAACCCGAAATCCTCCGAGCCAGCACATACCGCTCCCACGCGCTCGCCGGAATTTCAAACCCCTGCAATTGCCGAAGGACTTCCAACGTCCCATGCTCGCCTCGAACCTGCGTCCCGGGAGCAATGTGCTGCCACCGCAGCAACCAGTTCATGAACTGCGCCGCCGTGACCGGCTCAATCTGCTTCCGCAAAGTAGCAACCGTCAGCCGATGAATTCGCGCTAACAGCCGCCGTTCGCACCACTCCGTTTCCGTGGGGGGACGGGTCTCTGATCTGTCCAAGTCGAGCGAAGCTCGGCTGTTCGCCCCGCGGAAGGCGCCTGCCCGGAACTTCCCGCGCAAGATCGCCCCAGTTGCTTCAATCCGCAGCAAAGCCTTATCGATCTCCGAAGCCGGGAGCCCCAGCAATTCCCCTAATTCTGAAGCCGTAGTAGGCCCAAGATGCTCCATCCATCCCCGAACTGCCGCGAGCAACGCGTCGTCGCGATCTACCGCGGGATGATCCAGTGTGGCGCGCGCGCCTCCGCCTTCGACCGTGCAATTCGTATGCAAAGCTGCGAACAAATCAACCCGCTCCGCCGCCACCCAAAACCGCTGCGTTCCCGAGTCGGAAGGCACATCAGCCACAAATGCACGCCGCTCATCCTGCAGCCGCTCGAAGAAAGAAGTCCACCTTGCCGTGAGGCCCGAATCCTGAAGCGAAAAGGCGAGAGCCGAAGGCAAAGATCTATCCTGAGACCTGACACCTGAGACCTGAGACCTGGTCCTCTCCGGCATCATTACGAAACTATGCAACACATCATGCAATTCATCCGCATCACGCACATCCGGCCACGCTTCCTTCTGCACCTGCTCGATCGCCGCCGGATCAAGCGCGCCGACTTCCTCCAGTACGGCCGCTGGCAGCACTCTCCGCATTTCGACCGCCCGCGCCCGGCGTTCCTCGAGCGGTGCGTCATCCAGATAGGCATACGGATTCGCATTTAAAATTTCGTGCGAAAACTGCGAGGGCACCGGCGTGTCCACCGCAATACAGCGGATTCGACCTTCTTCGATTCCGCGCAGCACATCACGCAATCCCTCGATATCCATCGCCTCGGTAAGTACATCCTTCATCACCTCAGCGACCAGCGGATGGTCCGGGATCTTGATATCGCCCTCGATATTCTCCTGACAAGCCGCCACATCTGGGAATACCGAAGCCAGCAGGTCATCCGATCGCATCCGCTGAATCTGCGGCGGAACCTTCTTTCCGCCCTGAAAACGCAACAGAGCGAGCGCCCGGGTTGCATCCCACCGCCAGCGCGTTTGAAAGATGGGAGCATCCAGCGCCGCCTGTTCGAGAATCGGCGCCACGGTTTCCGAATGCAGGAAATGAAAAACGTCCGCCAACGGAAAACTATGCTGCTCGGCCAGCGCGATGTTCAACCCGTTATCTGTAGCCGCCGCCTGCAGTTCAAAATTAAAACCGCGGCAAATGCATCCCGCCGCCCTCGTCGAAGAATCGTTCCGCAATGATTGTCGTTTGCGTCGGTACATCGCCCAGCACGGCGCGGCCTTCCAGCACATATTGAATCAGTTGCTCGGCCCCGGAAGCATCCAACCCGCACTCTTCGCGAAGCCATCCCACAACCTCAGCTACAACAGGTAGGTGCCGCCATCCTTCAACCGGGACCACGCCGTGCAACCGGTCGCTAATTTCCCGCCGCAAGTCTCCCAATTGCTCGGAAAGTTCCGAAGTACGCGCCGGAGCCTCGCCTCTCCAAAAGGGAACTGTTGGCGCCGCTCCCTTCGCGTCTTCGACCAGCACCCGCGACGTTCGACCCTCCACTCGCCGGATTCGCCACGAAGTATTCCCCAGCAGCATGATGTCGCCGGCCATACTCTCGACCGCGAAATCTTCATCCAGCGTTCCGACGTTGGCTCCATCCGGCTCCGCCACCACACTGAACAACGCATTGTCGGGGATCGCGCCGCCACTGGTGATTGCAGCCAGTCGCGCTCCTCTGCGAGGCCGCAATTTGCGGTTCACATGGTCATGATGCAGATACGCGCCATAGCGCCCGCGCTGCGAAGCGATGCCTTCCGAAAGCATCTCCAGCACATCCGTGTAAGTTTCGCGAGAGAGATTGCGATACGGATACGCGCGTTTGATGAGCGCAAATAATTCCTCCTCATCCCAGCCATCGCTCGTTCCGTCAGCCGCGCTACTCGAAGCCGCGCAGCAAGCCACGATCTGCTGTGCCAGCACATCCAGCGAACATTCCGGAAAAATCAGCCGGTCCAATTCTCCCGATCGAATTCCGCGCACCAGCACCGCGCACTCCGCCAGATCATCGCGCGTAGTAACAAAGAAGCGTCCCTTCGGAACCGCTCCCCGCCAGTGACCGCTGCGCCCCACCCTTTGCAGGGCCACCGCAATCGACCGCGGAGAACTGATATGACACACCAGGTCCACCGAGCCCACGTCAATTCCCAATTCAAGCGAAGCCGTAGCGACCAGCACTTTCACTTCGCCATCTTTAAGTTTCTTCTCCGCCGCCAATCGCAATTTGCGGGAAAGGCTCCCGTGATGCGCGGCAACATTTTCTTCTCCCAGACGCGCACCAAGCTGATGCGCAATCCGCTCCGCTAGCCGCCGCGTATTCACGAAAACCAAAGTTGAGCGGTGCTCATTCACCAGTTGGACGATCCGGTCATAAACCTCGTCCCACATCTCATTCGAAGCCACCGGACCCAGTTCCGTTGACGGAACCTCCACCCCTAGATCAATCGTGCGCTTGTGACCAATATTGACGATGACCGGATCGGGCCGCCCATTCCCCGCCAGAAAATGCGCCACATCCTCAATCGGCTTCTGAGTAGCCGAGAGCCCGATCCGCACCGCCGGACGATGCGTCAGCACTTCCAATCGCTCCAGCGATAACGACAGATGCACGCCCCGCTTATCGTCCGCCACCGCGTGAATCTCATCCACAATCACCGTCTCGACATCGCGCAAAATCGCCCGGCTCTTCTCCGCCGTCAGCAAAATGTAAAACGACTCCGGAGTCGTCACCAGGATATGCGGTGGCCGTCTCAGCATCGCCTGCCGGTCTTTCATCAACGTGTCGCCGGTCCGGACCGCCGTCCGAATCTCCGGCATCAGCAGGCCGCGCTCACCCGCCATCTGGAGAATTTCTCCCAACGGGATTTCCAGGTTCTTCTGAATGTCATTCCCGAGCGCCTTTAGCGGAGAGATATAGAGAACTTCAGTCCGGTCACTCAGTTCTCCCGCCAGCGCCTTGCGCACCAGCCGATCGATACAAGCCAGAAATGCCGCCAGCGTCTTACCCGATCCCGTAGGAGCCGAGATCAGCGTCGTTCGCCCGGCCAGAATGTATGGCCATCCTTGCTCCTGAGGTTCCGTGGGTGTGCCGAAGCGCTGGACAAACCAATCACGAACCAGCGGGTGGGCCCAATCGAGAGGGGATGAGACGGGGACGGCGGACATCTAGGTATTTTAACGGGAAATCAACATTTCGTAAATTGTTCGCCTTGAACGGCTGAGTTGATTTCGCGAATATTGCCTGGCGAAAACTCCTCATTGAATCTGGAACGCGCACTGAACCGAGGCGCTGACCGTGATTTTTTGCGGTTGCTGGGACGGCATCGGAGGCGGAGGAGCTACCTTCCGCGCACTGAACAATCCACTGCTCTCCCGCGATTCCGTCGTCGTTTCCAGCGTTTCCAGCGCCGCGACTCCGTACACCTGCTTCACGTCCAGACTCATGTATCGCAGCGCGCCAAGTTTCTGCCCCTTTTGTTCTAGCGCAATGGCGGCCCGTCCCATTGCATGTTGCATGGCCTCTGCGACGGCTTTCTTTTTGGCACCTTCCTCATCCGCCAGCGAGTACGCAAGCGACCGCAAATCTGTGACGCCAGCTTCCACTGAGGCGTCGAGGATTGGTCCGATCTTTGCGAAGTCGCGGATTTTGAGGACCTCCTGTCCCTGCACGTTGTACGACCGCGCCTTCTTCTTGCGATCTCCTTCATAAATCGGCGACACAGTCAGTACTCCGCTGCGTACGTCATCTTTCGCCAACCCATTCTGCTGCGCGATGTCAACGATGTGTTGCATCGACCGGGTAGCCGTCTCGTATGCCTTCTTGATCTCTTTATCTTGGGTAAAGATCTGAAATGTCAAAGTAGCCAGATCCGGATCGGCGTCGTAAGTGCCGTCCGCCTGAACTACCAGGGTGTCGGCAATGAACTTTAATTCGGGAGTCTGACCAAAAGCGGCCAGGGCGGCGAAAAAGAAAACGACGGAACAGACAGACGATTTCATAGGCGCTCCTGAAGTCCAGAACGGTAATGCAACGTCGTCTTGCAATGCAATCTTGTTCATCTTGGGCGGTTCCTTCCAGATGCTAGAATCCCCCAATGTCCAAACCGCGCGCCAAGAAGATCAAGCTCATCCTGTTCGACGTGGACGGAGTCCTCACCGACGGCAAAATCTGGATTTTTCCTGCCCCTGCCGGAGCGCAGCAGAGCGTCCTTCAGCTGGCAAACCAGCACCGCGGCGAAGGCGGATTTGGTTTCAAAAGCGCCAGCCTGATCGAAGCCAAGGGTTTTAACGCACACGACGGCACCGCGATCTCATTGGCGCGTCTTGCCGGACTAAAGACCGGACTCATTACCAAGCGACTCTCCGAAACCGTTGCCCTGCGCGCCCGCGACTTGAAAATTGACCATGTTCACCAGGGTATTCAGGACAAAGCAGGAGTCTTCCGCCAGATTCTCGAAAAAGAGGAAATCACCGCCGCCGAAGCCGCCTTCGTTGGAGACGACGTCATCGATCTTCCAGTGATGCGCAGATGTGGATTTGCCATCGCGGTGAAAAACGCCCGCCCCGAAGTCAAAGCCGAAGCACACTGGATCACTCCCCACGCCGGCGGAGATGGCGCCGCCCGTGACGCAGTCGAGTACATCCTCAAAGCCCAGGGAAGATGGAAGCAAGTAGTGGAGGAATACATCTCGGAAAGAGGCGGTTAAGGCCCAGCAAGCAGACCTTCAGCGTTGGATTGCCGATGTTCAGGTCGTCGGATCGCGCTGCTGAAAGCTGACCGCTGAGCCTTGACAGAGCAAACATACCCACCGGCCGCTTGCTTGGGGCGTGCTCGGGTTAGCGACCGATGGGCTGCTTTTCTCCTTACTCACCCTGTTGTTTTCAGGAGCATTGACCGCGTAAACCCGTCGCAGGCTAGAAAGTTTCGCGCGACTCCAAAAAATACTTTTCCGCCTCAAAGGCCTTCGAGGAGAAGGCTTAAGCGTCGTTTTTTCAATTCTGCAATCTGCCTTCTAACCTCTAACCGCATCCCTACTCCGGAATCGGCACCGTCTTGGCGGCCATCAACTCCGCAAACCGCGGATCTTTCCGCAAGCCGCTGAACTCATGATCCTTGTAGACGTTAGCGATATCCTTGTATCCATCCTCCATCGCTTTCTTCAGATAGTGCAGCGAACGGTCGGCGACGCCACGCTGGGCGTAAAGCTTGGCCAGAACATAATCGTAGCGAGCGCGGTCCTGCGGAGAGGGAAGTTGTGCCTGCACTCCCGCGCGTGAGGTTCGCTCGAAAACGTCCGGATCGAGTTCCAGTGCCTTCGAATAGTTGATAGCGGCCTTGTCGAAGTCTTTCTTGCCAAAGTAAGCCGCGCCCAGGTTGCTGTAATACGACGCAGCAGTTGAATTCAGCGCGGTCGCCTTTTCGTAGGTCTTGATCGCCTTGCCGTAATCGCGAGAGACGTAGTAAACCACGCCCAGATTGTTGTAAGCGTCCGCGTGAGTATGATCGATCTTTACCGCGTGGCTGAAGTTTTTGCGAGCTTCTTTATAGCGCTGCATCATCAGATTGCAGATCCCCATCTTGTTCTGCAGGCTGGCACTGCTGGTGGATTTCTGCGCGGCCGCCACATAGTAATCCATGGCATCCAGATAGTCCTTTTCGGCGCGCAACTGATCGCCACCCGCCTCCAGTTCCTCCACGGAAGCGCTGGGACCAGGAGGTTCAGCCCGGCGGACAGGCGGAGGTCCCACCTGAACCATCTCGGTGTTTTGTGAAAATGACGGCTGCGTGAACGTGAATAGGAGCAACAGCAGGAGCAGCGGGGTGAAGCGATTCCAGGAAAGCATGGGCCACCTTCCCTTACGGTTACTGCGGTTTCGTACCGTTATCCTCTGGCTTAGACGGCGGAGGCGTGTTTTTGTCATGAGTGCCGCCGTCGCCTTTGAAAGCATCCGCGATCTTGCCGAAAAAGCCCTTCTTTTTCTTCGCGGGATCCTGATCAGCTTGGACACCGTCAGCAGTCTGCGGGTTCCCGCTATTCGGAGGTGGAAGCGCCTTTTGGGAATCGCCTCCAAAAATTCTTGAGAAGAATCCTTGCACCACTCCGCCCTGATCGCAAGTATCGTGAGGCTCCGTCCCGGCGACAAAAGCAATCGTGTAAGTATCAGGACACGAAGGGGTTGCCAGGCGGTTGGTAACCTTATCCAGCCTTACGTCCACTACTCCCTCAGGCTGGCCAAAGGCCTTGACGTCGGAATACTGCGGCAACGCGACCGCCTTTTTCATGAACTCGGTCCAGATCGGCGCCGCCGTTTGGGCTCCACTCAGCCGTATGTCGCTATAGTCGTCATAGCCCACCCAGACGATGCACAGCAGATTCGACGTGTATCCCGCGAACCAGCCGTCATGCGAACTGCCCGTTTTCCCGGCAGCTGGTGATGTAAAACCCCGCAGTCGGACCGCCGTATATCCCAACCCGTTGTTGATTACACTCTCCATCATGTTGGTCGTGATGTAGGCGACTCGAGGATCCAGAACCTGCTTCTTCTCCGTGCCGAAATTCATCACCACGTCGCCCTGCGCATTGCGCACCGAATTCACCAGGATGGGTGAGAGCCGAACGCCGCCGTTCGCAAATGTTGTGTACGCAGCCGTCATATCAACCGGAGAAGCGTCGTAAGCGCCCAGCGCCATCGCCGGCGTCGCCTTCACAGAAGCGATCCCCGCATTCTTCGCGAGATCAGCGACCTTGTCGTAGCCGACTTCTTCGGCCAGTTTCACCGTCGCATTGTTCAACGACATGGCCAACGCATAACGCAGCGTCACGTCGCCGTGGTATTCCTCTTTATAATTGCGCGGCTCGTAAATCTGATCGCCGTAGGCAAAAGTTGAAGGCTGATCCGGAATCGTTGAAGCCGGAGTCAGCACCGCCTGCGACCCATCCAGCGCAGTATTCACAGCCGCCGCGTACACGAACGGCTTGAAGATGGAGCCCGTCGGCCGCTTCGCCAGCGCATGGTTCAGCTGGCTCATACCATAGTTGCGACCCCCGACAAGCGCTTTGATTTCCCCCGTATGCGGATCCATCGCAACCAGTGCCACCTGCGCCTGCGGACCGGGCAAGACAGTCGTCTCATACTTGTTCTTGCCAATCTTTTTCTTCTTGGTCCGCATCTTCGTGATCTGGTCGTCCACCAGCTTGATGCCCGTCTCCACCGCCTGGGCAGCCGATCGCTGCAACTCAGGATCGAGCGACGTATAGATGCGATATGACTGATCGTTCAGTTCCCGCTCGTTCAGCTTGCTGATCACCACGTCCCGCACCATGTCCACGTAGTAGGGAGCGTCGCTCGCCTCAACGTTGGGCGGAGCAAGCTTCAGCGCCATGGCCTTGGCTTTGTCAGCCTGTTCGCGCGTGATCGCGCGCGTTTCAACCATCGACTCGATGACGATATTCCGCCGTTCCAGAGCCCGCTCCGGATGCCGGTAGGGCGACAGATAACTCGGCGCCTGGATCAAGCCCGCCAGCAGCGCCGCTTCCGGCAGCGTGATGTCCTTCAAATCCTTGTTGAAATACGCCCACGCCCCCTCGGCGAGACCCGAGATCGTGAACGACCCTCGCTGCCCCAGGTCCACGCGGTTCGCATAGAACTCGAGAATCTGCTGCTTGGAGAACTTCTGTTCCAGTTGGACCGCGATCAGCATCTCGATCAGCTTGCGCTTGAACGTCTTCTCCGGAGTGAGGAAAAACGCGCGCGATAGCTGCATCGTGATCGTCGACCCGCCCTGCTGATGCCGCTGGTGAGTAAAGTCAATCCACGCAGCCTCCGCCAATCGTAGAAAATTTACCCCGCCGTGCTGGAAGAAGCGCCGGTCTTCGATCGAAATGACAGCATCCACCATGACTTTGGGAATGTTGTCGTACTTCACCATCGTCCGCTTCGAGCGCTGCTCGGCGTCAAACAGGGAAGTGACAAGTTGTGGTTCGAGTTCA
>QIAJ01000022.1:12110-29231 GCA_003225495.1 Acidobacteriota bacterium | reverse complement strand
CGACGCGCGGCGTGAAAAGGATTGAAACTTGAAGCGCAAAATTAAAGAAGGACGAAAATAAAGAGAAGAGGTGTCCGATGAAAGTAAGAGAAGTGATGACTCAGTATCCGCAATGTTGCTGTCTCAGCGACCTTGCACAAACAGTGGCGCAGATGTTTCGAGATCAGGACATTGGCGCCATGCCAGTCCTTGCCGATCATGAGTCACGACGTCTTGAGGGCATCATCACAGACCGCGATCTTTGCTGCGGGATCATTGCTGAAGGCCTCGATCCAAACACCACACCAATTGCCGCCTTTGTTTCGCGCAGTCTGGTGACGTGCCGGCCGGAACAGAGTCTGGATTCATGCGAACGATTAATGCAGATGCATCAGATCCGGCGAGTCCTGGTGGTCGATGACGGTGCGAACTGCGTTGGAATCCTTTCGCAAGCTGATCTGGCCCGATCCGAGGACTCCCATAAGGTACATCGCACGGTCGCAGAAATCTCCAGGCCATCGCAGACCATTATCACCGCACCGATGGCCGCGTAGAGACTCGCTGACGCGCACTATAGAGGTTCCTGCTTGACCTCGGTTTCGAGGTCATAGGTTGTGAGGAGTCGATAACCGTGAGGGCCCGGGCAATTGTGTTCGTCCGCGCGACGTCCGGAGAGTGTCCTGTACCCTATCAATCGTTTCTTGGTAGAATAATTGGTTCTACAGGCATCATTCAGGGCTCAGGGAGATCGATCTTTTATGGCTTACGTCATCGCAGAACCGTGCATTGGCACAAAAGATAGCGCTTGTGTTGATTCCTGCCCAGTGGATTGCATTCATCCCAAGAAGGACTCCGAGAAGTTCGGGACTGAGACCATGCTTTATATCGATCCGGTTGAATGCATCGATTGCGGCGCCTGCGTGCCCGTGTGCCCTGTGTCGGCCATTTTTGCGCTCGACGACCTCCCCGAAAAGTGGAAGCAATACGCGGAGATCAACGCGAAGTTCTTCGGACGATAAGCCAGCGCTCAATCATCACTTTTTTGGCTGTCAGCAAACACATTGGCGCACGTCTTTGATGTGCGCCCTTCGCTTTTTGTGACGCACTTTCACCGTCAGCGGTCTCCTAAGAGCTTGGTTCAGGGCAGACGCTGAAAGCTGACGGTTGCTTCCGCTTCCGCTACAATCAAGACTTACTCTGCTGGGCTTCCATGGCGCTGAAGGAGTCGGAGGCAATCGTTCTGCGCACCTATCCGTTGCGCGAGTCCGACTTGCTGGTAACGCTTTTTACCCGCAGCGAGGGCAAGGTAAAAGGAGTGGCGCGGGCGGCAAAGAAGTCGAAACGCCGCTTTGGTGGCGCACTTGAGCCGCTTACGTACGTTCGGGCATTCTATGATGAACGTGAGCGGCAGGAGTTGGTCAGGCTCGATTCATGCGAAGTGATCGAGTCGCCAATGGCCACTGAGATTGGTTACCCGCGGGCGGTTGCGTTGGGACATGTCGCGGAATTGGTAGACGAGTTGTTGCCCGACCGCGAGGCCAGTGATGCGGTGTTCCGGTTGACGCTCGCAGTGCTGCAGGAATTACGCGGGCGAGCGTTGTGGATGCCGCTGACGTATTTCCAACTCTGGATGACGCGGCTGATGGGATTTTTGCCGGAATTGTCCGAGTGCGCCGCTTGCGGACGCTCGCTGAATGGCAGTCGGGCGTTCTACCACGCATTAGCCGACGGCCTGGTGTGTGTCGATGATAAGCGCCTGGCTTCGTCGGAGATGTCTCCGGAGTCGCGCAAGATCGCCGCACAAATGTTGCGGTCGCGAGTTTCAGAATTTGCCGAGATCGACTGGCCGAAAGTAGTGGCGGCTGATCTGAGGAAGTTTCTTGTTCAGATATTGGAGCGGCACTTGGAGAAGAAGCTGGTTACCGCGGGAATGCTGGAGAAAATCGTCGCTTAGCACTTAGCATTCAGCATTCAGTCAGGCAAGAAAGCTCTTGGCAGAATTCCTCGATGGTTACGAAGTGCCA
The DNA here is from genome assembly GCA_003225495.1 of Acidobacteriota bacterium. Classification (GTDB taxonomy): domain Bacteria; phylum Acidobacteriota; class Terriglobia; order Terriglobales; family Acidobacteriaceae; genus Acidiflorens. Next base: position 27,228 of record QIAJ01000022.1, on the reverse strand, counting down.
ATGCTGAGTGCTAAACATCAGTCCAGGTAAGAGTTGACACATACCAAATCCAACCCGCCAACTTTTCAGGAGCTCATCCTCAAGCTTCAGGCTTTTTTTGCGGAGCGCGGGGCGATTGTGCAGCAGCCTTATGACGTTGAAGTTGGGGCGGGCACGATGGCTCCGGAAACATTTCTGCGAGTGCTTGGTCCGAATCCGTACAAAGTTGCTTACGTGCAACCTTCGCGGCGGCCAGCTGATGGGCGTTATGGAGAGAACCCGAATCGATTGTTCAAGCACCTGCAGCTGCAAGTCATTCTGAAGCCGCCGCCGGAGAATGTGCAGGAATTGTATTTGGAATCGCTGACCGCGATCGGGATTGATCTGCGCCAGCATGACATTAAGATCGAAGAGGACAACTGGGAGTCTCCAACGCTGGGGGCGTGGGGTATCGGATGGCAGGTGATGCTCGACGGTCTGGAGATCACTCAGTTCACCTATTTTCAGCAATGTGGCGGCGTCGATCTCGATCCCATTTCGGCGGAACTTACGTATGGGCTGGAGCGGCTCTGCGCTTTTCTGCAAGATGTGGATTCGATTTACGAAATTGTCTGGGCTCGCGATCCGGTGACGGGCAGGGAAGTGAAGTATAGCGACGTCCGCCTGACTGATGAGCAGCAGTTTTCCGTCTACAACTTTGAAGCGGCCGACGTTGAGAGAGCCTGGAAGCACTTCGAACTTTGCGAAGCCGAGTGCAAGGCACTTCTTGACGGGTTCGCTGCGTTAAGCAAAGGCAAAGACAAGAGCGAAGGCGACGGAATTGTCCGTGAGAAGTCTCGATTCCCGTTGCTGGGCGCTTATGATCTGTGCCTGAAGTGCTCCCACTACTTCAATATTCTCGATGCCCGCGGCGCAATTTCTGTGACTGAGCGCGTCGGAGTGATTGCCCGGGTGCGGGCTCTGGCTGTGGGAATAGCCAGGGCTTGGATGGATCAACAGTACCGCGGCGAAACAAGAAGTGAAAAAACTCCGAAGCCGGCAGCTAAAGAGCAAGACAAGCTTGCACCGGTGGGATGAGTGCTGTACCACAAGGGGAAGGTGGTCACGGAGAAGGTCATTGCGAGTGTGTGGACTAAACCAAACATGGTGATCCTGCTCACACGGATGTAGCTGCGATTTTGAGAACATGGATTCAATCGACGGATGCCTGATTTTTTACTTGAACTCGGTTGCGAAGAGATCCCGGCACGAATGATTGGCGCTGCCTCGCAAGAACTGCGCGAGCGGTTGACCACGTTGCTGCAACGCGAACGGCTCGAACCCACGGGATCCATCACTTATCTGGATTCTCCCCGCCGTCTGGCGGTGCTTGCTGCCGGACTTCCTTCTGCGCAGGCGGATGTGACCGAGCAAGTTAATGGACCGTCGGTGCAGGTTGCATATAAGGATGGCCAGCCGACGCCGGCTGCGCACGCGTTTGCCAAGAAGATTGGGATGGATGTCGGCCGTCTTGAAAAAATCAGCACGCCCAAAGGCGAATATCTAGCCGCCACGATCACGCGCAAAGGACGATCGGCGGGCGAGATCCTCGCCGAGGCTCTACCTAAAGAGATCGCATCGCTTTACTGGCCGAAGAATATGTACTGGCGCAAGCGTGGTGAAGTGTTTGTTCGTCCGGTACGGTGGCTGGTCGCGCTGCTCGACGAACAAGTGGTCCCAATGGAGATCTTCGGGATCCGCGCCGGCAAGACATCTCGCGGACATCGCATCCTTGGTAGTGAAGACGTCGTCATCTCCAAGCCCAGCGCCTACGTTGAGACCCTGCGCGGAGTACGAGTTCTGGGCGCCCCCGAACGCGAACATGCGATCCGCAAAGCGCTCGATGCCGCTACCCGTACCATCCCCGGCGCACGCTGGCGCGACGACGACGCGCTTCTGGCTACGGTCGTGAACCTCACGGAATTTCCTTCCGCGATTCTGGGCGGCTTTGATCCCGAGTTCCTCGAACTGCCTGAAGAAGTTCTGGTCACGGTGATGCGCGACCATCAAAAATATTTCGCGATCGAGGACAAAGCGGGAGAACTCCTCCCTCATTTTCTTGCCGTGTTGAATACGGCTGACGACAGCAAGGGGTTGATTCGTCACGGCAACGAACGAGTGTTGCGCGCCCGCTTCAACGATGCGCGCTTTTTTTGGAAAACCGATCAAAAGCAGACTCTGCGCGACCGTGTGGAACTGCTGAAACACGTGACTTTCCAGAAAGACTTGGGCAGCTATTACGAAAAGACAATCCGCGTGCAGCGGTTGGCCAGTTGGTTGTGCGAGATTGTGAAGCAGGGCGGGATGGCAGTCAGGCCGGGAGTGGTACACAAAGCGGCGTGTTTGGCCAAGGCCGACTTAACCACTGAATTGGTTAAAGAATTTACAGAACTGCAGGGAATTGTCGGCGGGCTCTATGCGCGAGTGCAAGTGCTCGATGACGACCTGAAGCCTGAGGTGCAGGTAGAGATTTCCAAAGCGATCTACGATCACTACAAGCCGGAATCGATGGACGACAGCGTCCCACGCGCAATTGAAGGCGCAGTCCTCTCGATTGCCGACAAGGCTGATTCCATCGCCGGCATGTTTTCCCTGGGTCTAGTCCCCAGCGGGTCGAAAGATCCATTTGCGCTGCGGCGACAGGCAAACGGAATCGTGAGGACGATTGCGAATTGCAAGCTGCCATTTCGTTTGTCAGAAATGATGAATGACGCTCGCGCCCGTTATCAGGGATCTGAGGCCGAGAAGAAATTTTCTAACGCTGACTACGCTGTTTCCATACGAAATTTTTTCCGCGAGCGCCTGGAGTTTTACCTGAAAGAAGTCCGTGGTTACGCGTATGACATGGTCGCGGCTGTGCTCGCAGCTGATTTTGAGGATGTAGTGAACGCGGTGGCGCGCGCTGAAGCGGTGAGTAAAGTACGCGGATCAGCTGACTTCGCTTCGATCTCGGTAGCCTTCAAGCGTACAAAGAATATTCTCCGCCAAGCGGCAGAAAACAAAAGGCGTATTGCTGAAGCTCTTGACGCTTCAGTATTGACCGAAGAGTCCGAAAAGGAACTTGCAGCGCTCCTTCCGCGAACCGCTAGCGCCGTCGAAAAACTACGCGCCGCTGGTGACTATTACGCCGCACTGATGGAAATCGCTAAACTTCGCCCGGCGGTCGATAAGTTCTTCGACAAAGTTATGGTCATGGTCGATGACGACAATCTTCGCGCCAACCGACTGGTCCTGCTGCAAACGCTGGTCAAGGAATTCTCCACAATCGCCGATTTCTCGGAAATCGTGACCGAAGGCAAAGAATCTACAAAATAGAAAGGGACTCATCATGGCAGCTACAACCCTTCCCGAAACAGAAATTATGGAATCGAAACCCGCAGGCACGAAATATGTTTACTTCTTTGGCGGTGGTAAAGCGGATGGCAACGGCAAGATGAAAGACGTGCTCGGCGGCAAGGGCGCGGGACTCGCCGAGATGACCAATGCCGCTCTGCCTGTGCCTCCTGGCTTTACCATTCAGACCGAAGCATGCCGCGAATATATGCGCAGTAACACTGTGTCTAAAGAAGTCGACTCGCAGATGGACTCGGCACTGCGCAGCCTGGAAACATTGCAAGGGCAGAAACTCGGCGAGGGCGAAAATCCGCTTCTGGTCAGCGTGCGTTCGGGCGCGAAATTTTCCATGCCTGGCATGATGGACACGATTCTGAATCTCGGTCTCAACGATCTGAGCGTCGAAGCGCTCGCCAAACGCAGCAACAATCCTCGTTTCGCCTACGACTCCTACCGGCGGCTTATTCAGATGTTCGGCAACGTCGTGCTCGACATTGAAAAGGCGGTGTTTGATGAGATCTTCGACGCGAAAAAGAAACAGAGGAAGGCGAAGCTCGACACCGAACTGGATGCCAAGGCACTGAAGGAAGTGATCGAAGAATATAAGAAGGCCGTCAGAAAGCACACCAAGCACGACTTTCCGCAAGACCCGCATGAGCAGCTGGTGATGGCGCGCGATGCCGTGTTCCGCTCCTGGCAGAACGATCGCGCGAAGCACTACCGTCGCATCAACAATATCGATGACATGCTCGGTACCGCGGTCAATGTGCAGGCGATGGTCTACGGCAATCTGGGCGACACCAGCGGCACGGGCGTTGGCTTTACGCGCAATCCTGCGATCGGCACCAAGGAATTCTATGGTGAATTCCTGATGAACGCCCAGGGCGAAGACGTGGTATCCGGCGTCCGTACGCCGGTTCCAATTCTTGAACTGCAAAAAATCATGCCCCATGTTTACGACCAGTTGCGGGAGATCACCACGCGGCTGGAAAAACATTATCGCGACATGCAGGACTTTGAGTTCACCATTCAGGACGGCAAGCTGTACATGCTCCAAACCCGCAATGGAAAACGCACCGGTCTGGCTGCTGTCCGCGTCGCATTACAGATGGTCGATGAGGGGCTGATCAAGAAGGAAGAAGCAATTTTTCGCGTTGAACCCAATCAGCTCTACGATTTTCTGGTGCCACGCCTGGATGAGAAGGGGCAGAAGATCGAAGTGCTGGCGAAGGGCCTTCCCGCCTCGCCCGGTGCCGCGGTTGGGCAGATCGTGTTCACGGCGGACGAGGCCGTCGAGAAGGCGGGACACGGCGCGAAAGTGCCGGTCATTCTGGTGCGCGCCGAAACTACGCCGGAAGATATCCATGGAATGGAAGTCGCGAAGGGCATTCTCACTTCGCGCGGCGGTATGACCAGTCATGCCGCGGTGGTCACCCGCGGGATGGGCAAATGCTGCGTGGCGGGAGCGGGCGACATTGACGTTGATGAAAAAAGCCGCGAGATGCGCGTTAAGGGACAGGTATTCAAAGCGGGCGACTGGATCTCGCTCGACGGAACGACCGGCCGCGTCATCAAGGGCAAACTGAATACTCTTGATCCGTCACCCGAGGATCCTGAACTCCAGAAGTTCATGGGATGGGCCGATCCGTATCGAACCATGAAAGTTCGCGCCAATGCTGACATTCCGCGCGACGCCATTCAGGCGCGCGCCTTCGGCGCTGAAGGCATCGGGCTCTGCCGCACGGAACACATGTTCTTCGGCGAGCAGAAGATTCCGCACATGCGCGCCATGATTCTGGCGAATACGGAAAAGGATCGGCGCGCGGCGCTGAAGAAGTTGCTGCCCTTGCAGCGGAACGATTTCATCGGCGTCTTCCGCGCAATGGACGGATATCCAGTCACCATCCGTACTCTGGATCCTCCGCTGCATGAGTTCCTGCCCCGCCGCGAAGACCTCATGGTCGACATCGCGACGTTCCAGCAGATGGATTCGAAAGAGAAGAAGTCGCTGGTCGCGAAGTACCGTGACTACGGCGCCAAGGCGGTCGGCGATCTGAAGAAACTCATGCCAGCGCTTCTCGGCCGCGTCGAGCAGTTGCACGAATTTAATCCGATGCTGGGACACCGCGGTTGCCGGCTGGGAATCACCTATCCGGAAATTACCGAAATGCAGGCACGCGCGATATTCGAAGCTGCGGTAGCAGCCGCGAAAGAGGGCGTGAGGGTGTTCCCGGAAGTCATGATTCCGTTAGTAGCGACAGTGAAAGAAATGGCGAATCAGGCGGCGATCGTCCGCCGGGTCGCTAAGGAAGTCTTCGATGAGAAAGAACGGACCGTGGAATATCTGGTTGGAACGATGATCGAGCTGCCACGCGCGGCGCTGGTTGCGGATGAGATCGCAAAAGAAGCCGAGTTCTTTTCTTTCGGCACCAATGATCTCACGCAGACGACCTTCGGTTTTTCTCGCGATGACGTCAACAAGGTGCTGCCCACTTATATTGGGGAAGGCATTCTCAAGCGTGACCCCTTCGAAGTGCTCGATCAAGAGGGCGTGGGCCAGTTAGTGAAGATGGCCACCGAACGCGGCCGCAAGGCGCGGAAGGATCTCAAAGTCGGCATCTGTGGGGAGCATGGCGGGGAACCGTCCTCGGTGGAGTTCTGCTATCACACGGGACTGAACTATGTTTCATGCTCACCGTTCCGGCGTGGAAAGCGGAAGGACGAAGTAGGACTGGCAGGGAATTAAATAATGAGGACGCAGGGATGCGTGTCGCCCTGCGTCCTTTTTATTTTCAGTTGACCCTCTGCAATCGCGCAATCAACTTCTGGGCGAGATTTTCTTCCGACTCGGACCAGAGCAGCCGTCCAGTTGCGCCCGCTTTCTTTTCGACCAGGGCGGTGAATTCGACCAGTTTGTGGACATTGTTGCGCACGTGCTCCTCAGCTTCCGCCGTCAAAGTGAGTTGCTCATAAAGAAACGGCGCGTCTAGTCCGAAATCGACTTGGACATGTCCAGTCTCAGCCGCAGCTCCTTCTTCAAACTGAGACCCCTGCGCGACAAACCGCGCCAGTGTCGGGGTCTCAAGCCACTTGCCGCCACTAGGGGTCGGCGACCACAAATCCCAATATGCTTCGAACGCGTATGCGTAGTCCTCATGCAAAAGTTCCGAGGCGACTCCTGCGGCTTGCTCGGGAGCGATGCCCGGCTGGAACCGTTGCTCGAGGATTGTCGGCTCGCTCCATGCAACTGGCTGCACCGCGACGTAGGTCACGCCCGGACGGCGCTGCGAAAACGGAAACTGCCGAAGCACATCGACCGTACGAGGTAATATTTCGGGCTCTTCGAAAGCAGGGAACCACAAACTCAGGTAGAGAGAATCCGCCATACAACTATTCTAATGGCAAATGGCGCAGCGCTCGCGACGGGCACAACGCGTGGCGTTTGACAGCTGCGCCGCTCAGTCCGGAACTTTGACAGTGCAAAAAACCGCCTGTTAGTATGGATGGTGCCAGCGTCGCATCCCACCGCAAGCTAAGCGTCCCCGTCGTCTAGCCTGGCCTAGGACATCGCCCTTTCACGGCGGTAACACGGGTTCAAATCCCGTCGGGGACGCCAAGACACGAAAGACCCCTGTGAACACCAGCGCCCAATCTCGAGCTCCTGCTTCCTTTTAGCCGTTCAGTTACGCGGCGTGGGTTGCACAGCTCCTGTAAAGCACAACTATTCGGTCCTCTGCCGTTGCGTACAGCAGCGTCATGTAGGGTGCGTTCCATCATAACCCCCGATATGCTCTCCGTTTCGCCGCCGCGGGATGTGGCTTGGCATCAGGCACAAGCCGGAGTGCTTCCGCGCTTTCTGTCCGACCGAAAGGGTATTGGTTCCTGAAAAGGTAAGCTCGGGTCGGCCGTACTTCATCCCTTCTCAACAAATTTGGGTTCGTTTCGTCTATCGGCTCCAGATCGGTTTGGGCCGGGCTTTCTGCCACAATGGTTCCGGCGCCGAGCTCCGCTCACGATCGACACTATCCGAAGAAGAGGAGGGACTTGCCGCGGGACCTGCCTCGTTCGGCGCTTCGTCGGCACGAATAGCTTCGGGGAGCGGGCTCGGCAATGTTTCCTGCAGGTTTGACGTAGCAAGGCACTCCCCTGGTCCTGCAGTCTCGGTGTCCGCGCGAACGGTGATCTCAATGGCTGCAGGAGCCGGCAATCGCTCGCCGTGGCGCATCCGTTGCGACCGCTCAAGCTCGCGCTCATTTCGAGAAAGGTCATTCGAAAAAAAACCTTCATACCTCTGGTAGACCGTCACCAGATATTGAGTGGCGTCGAGCCTCAACGTGGCGGGAATACCAGGATCCAGTTCTCGTCTCTGCAGTGCCAGCAGCGGATCGCTCTCTCTTTCGAGCGTCGCCGGGTTCAATTGGGATGTTATGAATTCGGCCTCAAGTCGCTGGGCTCGCGTCTGTCTAACCACATCGAGCGCCATGCACCTCACGCGATGAGTCTCGATCACACCGACCGGATTCTTCTCGCGCATCAGGTCGGCGAGAATACGCTGATAGCCCTCAGCGTCATCCAGCTCGGTAACTCCAGCAGCAAGCAGGCCGTGCTTGATTGCGTTGAATCGAGTTGACTCGGTATTGCCAGGTCCGGGCGATTTTTTTGCGTTCTGGCGGTTGGCAGCAATCTGCTTTTCACTAGCCATAGTGCTCCTTTTCTTGGGCTCGGGAGATTTCGAGGCAGAAGCGGCCGCATCGGTCTTTATGCAAGACACAGCCAAGCATCAGGTCCTCGAATCGCACTTATCCGCGTCTCGTGGTCCCGCAGCTCAAGCATCCCGCACGAACTTAGGGGTTGGAAATTTCGGTGCCAGCGTCCCGCTGGAGTAGATTACAATCTGCTAAGACTTCCCGTCCCGCAGATCTATCAGGCTTCCCGCCACAGAACAATTTTACGTGGACGAGTTCTCGACAGCAAACGTTCTTGCCTGGGAAACGTTAACCACGGTGGTTCCCGCTTTCATATGTACCCGGTGTGGATTGGCGTCTGAGAAGGTGCCGGGTGCGAATTTTCAAGCTATTTTCGACACTAATTTAAGAGGCGGCAGTTTTTTCCGGATTCGCAGTATTCATATTGCTTGCCGAAGAAGGCTGGCAGGACAAGATTTACTCAGATTTAGCGCGAATCGGTCTAGATTCGCGCCTAGAAATCTCCTCTCTGAGCACCTTTTCTATGTAGTTCGACAAGCTCCTGTTCTCTGTTTTCGAGAGCGAAACGAGCTTGGCCTTCAGCGATTTGTTTACTTTGAAAGATACCGTAGCGTCCTTCACAGCCGAATGGTAAATCCTGATGTCGCGATCCGCAAGTAAAAGGTTGGTTCGTCTTATTTAGTATGATAAAGTAATACATAGTAGTCAGTCATTGGACTGCGGTCCGATAGTGCCATTCAGCAGATATCGCATGAAATGCAAAGTCACAAATTTACGGGTCACTGATCACTATGCGACCAACCAGATTCTTTTGAAACAGACGAAGGAGAGTCCGGTAGGTGAGCGAATGGGGGAGTCTGCAGAGAAGAAAAAGCTGCGAAATCCGGAGACAATCGGACAACTCGTAGCGCATTTTCGAGACCATGAACTCATAGACTTGGGGGACGAAGGCAAGGCGTACTCCACGCGGAACCGATGTTGCTCAGTCCTGAACAAATGGGTTTTGCCTTTTTGGCAGGCTGCCAAAATCGATGAGGTACGCACCGTTGAAGTAGAGGCTTGGCTACGTGGCCTCGAGCTCGCGAGGGGCACGAAGGCGAAAATTCGAAAAACGCTGGGACTTCTATTTAATCATGCAATACGCTGGCAGTTCGCGAGTCGAAATCCGATTTCAGGGCCAGTGCGCGGCTCCGGCGTTCGGCAAAGCGAAAAGCGCGAGCGCATACCTGAAGTCCTGAGCGCACCAGAATTTCGGAAACTCAGGGCCGCTCTACCGGTGCGCGAGCGTGTTCTCGTTTGCTTAGCTCTATCCATGGGCTTAAGACGTGGAGAATTGGCTGGTCTTCGCTGGGAGGACGCCGACTTTGAGCAACTAACGCTTACTATTCGACGTTCTGTGGTCGACCAAGTTATTGGAAAGCTGAAGACGGAGGCGTCTCAACGACCTCTCCCGATGGATGTCTGCATCGCCGAGCTGCTTCAGGAGTGGCGCTCCATCTCGAAGTATTCGGAGTCACAGGAGTACATTTTTGCGACCGAATCGAATCGCGCCGGTGATCAGCGGGGCAAACAGCCGGTCTCCTTGGCGAAAGTCATGCAGTGCCATATCCAGCGCGTAGCACGCGCGGTCGGCATAACAAAGAACATCGGATGGCATACGCTCCGCCACACTTTCGCCACCTCGTTACACCATAACGGTGAGGGCATCAAAGTAGTTCAAGAGCTTCTTCGCCACTCCTCGAGCCGCATAACGATGGACATCTACGCGCAGGCCGTTACCGTGGATAAGAGGAGAGCACAGAGCAGAGTAGTCGCAGATTTTCTGAACGACTCATCCAGTACCAAGTTAGTTGGTAGCGGCCCTGCTTCCACGCTAAACACCTCGGGATGACTGACTGCCAATCAGTCGAAAATCGCAATTTTGCTTGGTTATCTGGAGTGTTTGTGTGCGAGATGTGTGCCAGATTTTGCTCGATCTGAAATGTCTACGGGAATGGTCGACTGACTATTACTCACTCGAAGAACCGCAGCTTTGCTGAGGCTTTTGGGATCATGATGTACCAAGTGCGAACCCGCTGAGGCGCTCACAAATCGCCACAACGCCGTTTCCTCGGGCCAATGCAGAAGAATTGCAGCTAGTTTCCGTATTGCCCATCTTAGGGCAGTTGACGTAGGGCGTTTAGCGAGACTGATGGGCACTCTGTCACTCGGCGCGCGATGCCTCACGAAATCAACACTGCTCTCTTTTATTGGAGCGTTGAGCAGCAACTAGCATGTCGCACAGGCCCGACGTCGATGTGCACGAAGTCCAAGCTGCAATAGTACCCACTCCTCCGCGATGAAGGCGCAGGGCGGCATTACGCAGTTCCGACGTCGGAATCCCACGTAGGCGAATGTCGATCGCTTGGACCTGCATATGCAGGCTGTGCTGCGCCACGCCAGTGTGCGGGTTGCGCGTGCACAGGAATTCGTTGCTCCAGGGCGTACGGTAACCGCAAATCGAGGCGGGTATCGAGGTTTTGAACACCAGCAACTTTCCAGACACTGCCGGACCCTTGCGTCGGATCCAATGAAGCCGGTCGCCCAGAGTCTTGCCTCTTAACAGCGGGACCGCACCGGAAAGCGGTCCCGTTTTCATTTCTTGCGGGGGACGCGCGTGGCGGGGTAGTTGGTGTAATCGCCTGTAGCTGTTGAAAAAACTCGCTCGCAGACCTTCCGCCAAAAATCTGTCGCGTCACGATGCCTATAAACGATTTTCTCCGATCTGCGATACATTTCTGGTCATTTCTTTTGGGACGGTTTTCAGACAAATTGAGTTTTTCAATAGTTAACGCCTGGTTTCGTCAAACAATCGGTCATAAAGTGGACTGTCGATACTTCCGGATGCATCAAATACGCAGGGCAAGAAGTAGCACACTCGAGGCATTGACCCGGTTGCCGGGGCAGGGAATACAATGCTTTGTCCCGTGAAGGTTCGTCGAAAGCGCAGTGCGACCGAGGAAAGGTTGGCGCCCGCGTGCCATTAGTCCGCGTACTGGTAGTAGAGGATAGCGAACCGTTTCGGCAATTCATCTGTTCGACGCTCGAGAATAGACCTGAGGTGCAGGTCGTGGGTATCGTGTCGGACGGATTAGCAGCGGTTCAGAAAGCCGAGGAACTGCACCCAGACCTGATTGTGCTCGATATCGGGCTTCCGACACTGAACGGAATCGAAGCCGCTCGAAGGATCCGAAAGCTCTCTCCGCAATCGAAAATAATATTTCTTACCAAGAATCCTCTGCCGATGTGGTGCGGGCGGCTCTCAATTTGGGTGCAAAGGGCTACGTTCTTAAAGCACATGCTGGAAGCGAACTACTAGCTGCTGTGGAAGCGGTTCGTCGGGGCGGGGAATTTTTTAGCAGGGGATTGCCGGGTCGCACCTCCACCGACCTTGCGGACAAGCAAGTGTCAGACCGCCTATGCCACAAGGAAGATCTCCCATCGCTTGCATCGACAATGGGACATTTGCGCCGCGGCCACGTGGTTCAATTTTATGGTGACGATGCATCCTTTCTGATTGGCTTTACTTGCTTCCTCGAAGCCAGTCTGGAAGCCGGGAATGCGGTGATCGTTGTCGCAACCGAGTCCCACCGGCAGGCTTTCTTTGAGAGACTGCGAGCGCATGGTGTGGATGTAGCTGCCGCCATTGAACAGCGGCGCTATATTCCTTTGGATGTTACCGAGACGCTCTCGACATTCATGGTGAATGATCTGCCTGATCCATTTCGATTCCAGAAAGCCGTGGGCGATCTGTTCGCGGCAGCAGCCAAGGGGGCCAAAGGGGAGCATCGATCTGTAGCAGCTTGTGGTGAATGTTCTCCGGTTTTGTGGGCGGAGGGTAAGGCAGATGCGGCGATTCAGACTGAACACCTCTGGGACGAGTTGGCCAAGGCATACGATGTGGATACTCTATGTGGGTATGTATTGAGCGGCTTTCAGCGCGAACAAGAGAGTCATATCTGCGAGAGAATCTGTGCTGAACACTCCACTGTTTATATGCAGTGAACGTGGCGTCGCCCTAGGCCAGGATTTTGGATGGTTCTTTATCCGGCTGCACGCATCGAACCACTTCCCGTACTGAGCGGCACGCGAGCGCAAATGGTGGTACCACGCTTGGGTTGCGATTCGATTGAAAGAGTTCCGTTCACAAGTTTTACGCGTTCTTGCATGCTGATAAGGCCCAGGCCGCGACTCTCCTTGGCTGCTTCGCTGTCAAAGCCCACGCCGAAATCCCGCACAGTGAGATGAATCTGGTCCAAAGTTCCCCACAATTGCACTTCGAGGTGCCGTACCCCACTGTACTTTGCGGAATTGTGGAGAGCTTCTTGAAGCACCCGGTAGAGGCAAAGCGAAATGTCCGGAGGCACGGGGCTTGGCAAATCGTGGCTTTGGAAGTCAATCTCTATTTTCTGTACCTCGCCGAATTCTCTACAGAAGCTTCTCATGGCGACAGCAAGGCCCAGATATTCCAGTTTTGAAGAGTGCAACTCGTGCGACAAGGATTGGATATCGCTTGCTATCTCCGTGGTCTGCTTCTGGAGTTCGCCCATACGGCTGCGAACTTCAGGCAAAGTGAAAGAGTCTTGGTGGAGGTGTTGTAACTCGAGTGCCAACAGAGCAAGACGTTGACCAATGTCGTCGTGAAGCTCTCTCCCAATCCGGTAGCGTTCTTGCTCCTGTGTCTCGATCAAGCTGCCACTCATCCTGCGCAGCGATTCTTGGGTGCGTCGCGCTTCGGCCATGACGGCCGACAGGAACATAAGCGGCACAGCGACCACACAAAATAGAATTTGTAGTGACAGGATGTTGTGTGGCAGGGAGGCGTGCGGGAACGGTAGTCGTCCGTGCATTGTGGACCAGGTCGATATCAGCGCGAGGGATAAGAGAGACAAGCTCAAGCCACCCAAACCAAATCGGGCAGCAGCCCACAACAACAATGGAAGAGGAGCATACAGCAATGCCGGAATAGTCGCAGGATATACAGCTTGCGAGCCGAATATGAAGACCGCAAGCAGCACAGTTGCAACCGCCAGCAGAGCCGCCTCTCCCCACCGAGTTGCACTGATTCTTCGAATCGAGGAAAGATCTTTTGAACTGCAGAGCACGACGGTTGGGACAATTGTCAGCTCGGCTAATGCATTGGTCCAAAATCGCTGCATCCCAAGTTGCCAATAGGATCCGCCCCATCCCGTAATAACCACGGCAGCCGCATCCAGGAATGAGGTGGCCAAGGGGGCAAACAGGACACCAAAGGCGAGAAATATGAGAACCCCGCGCACGCTGTCGAGCCTTCTTGCGGAATCAGTGAATCGAGTAATGCAATAGGCTCCGATTAATGCTTCGCTGCCGTTGGTGATGAACCACCCGAAAGCGGTCCACACCGGCACTCCAGTTCCTAGTTGAGCGAACATGTGGACCGGAAGCACTGCCAGAAAAATCGCCCACCATGCTTTCCGTGGAGCCAGCAGTAAGGCGCCCAGAAGAATGGCGTTAGGAGGCCAAAAAGTCGAATTCGGCTGACCGGTGGGAGTCCAGACAAAGCCGATCCGCGTCCCGACATAGTAGCTGATTCCCACCAGCAGCGCGGCGCTCGCCGTCGGCAGGATTCGGTTAGCTGGAACCGAAGACTCGATGGTTTCGGATGTCTTAAAACGCGCCGTACTTGTTATCGACAATGCAGAGAGCGACATTCTGCTGCTCACGATCACCTACCTGTCACCGTCCTGCCCCGAGCTGCTTGCACTGAATCATACCGAGTCTGTATGTATCGTCAAGGGAAAGAATCTATTTTGTTCCATAAGAATCCGCCCTATTGTTTGTCGTCCAACGTCGCTTTTTCTTCGGGTCTATCCAGACGCCAGTACTGTTCAACCACGGTATGCCCGTCCGCACTGAGACTCAAAGAGCCTTGGTTAATGACTTGGCCCCCCAATCCGGAGACGCTGGAGCGATGTAGGGTACACCCGTTCACCCCGCCGTGCACGAAGGATTGTGTGCCTGCTCAATCCTGTTTCCTTCTGCAAAGTATTCAGGGATTTCTTCTGCAAATGCTCTTGTAAGGCTTGGCCGACCGTGCCATTGTTTCGCTGGTAGCGCTTCAGCGACGGCAACAATGTACTGATATCTTCAGCTTGCTCCCAGCCGCGTTCGGTTTCCTTCCCAATCAAATGGAATTCATTGGCGGTCACTGGATAGCGTCGGAGAAGTCCACTCGTGTCCCCTTGGCACGGGTTCCTGTCTGGCGCGAGACTCTTGTATTCGGGATGTTTGACGTATTGCGAGAAGATCGTCCCGAATGTTTGCGGCACCGCCAAAAGAGTCGGTGGGTTCAGAGAATGAATTGTGCCATCGCGGATATTGATGTAAGGCATCGTCATCCAGCGAGATGAATCTTTTTCGAATGGGCCTAGCAGCGTGACGGCTGAACCCGAGAGGTCAATAATTACCGGGGACAACGCAAAGTTGTACGGCCTAGCCTTATCACGATCGATCCTGCGAAGTGCTGCCATCACGTGCGGTGTTGTGATTGCAATTCGCCGCATGACAGGGAGATCGAACCAGTCGGGTTTTTGCGATGAAAGACCGCATACAGCGTCGAGAATTCTCTGCCAGCCTTCCTTTATCCACAGGGGGATATCGCATTCGACGTCCCGTCCTTCTTTTGGTCGGTAGTAGAGTCCCAGACCGTGCTCACTGGCTTTAATGATTGTCACCCGTTGACCGTCAAAGCCATAAGCTGAGTACCGCTTCGCAGAGATGCCATATCCGTAAACCTGCCGCTGTTTGTCGTTAGAGTCGAAATTGATCTCCTCTACGATATTGAGAACTGAGCCGGGAACGATTTTCTTGTTATAGGGATTCAAGGTTTTGAACCGGTCCACAATCCGGCGTGTTTCTGGCCATGAAAGAGCTTTGATCGCCTCGCGGCCGTGTGGCATCTTGTGTGGCCCACCTGCGCACTGAACCGTTCCGCCATGCTCCGAAGCGACTATAGCCATAGAATCGGTGTCGCACATCATATA
>QIAJ01000022.1:0-12088 GCA_003225495.1 Acidobacteriota bacterium | reverse complement strand
AGCCTTCCACCTGCTGTGATCAGTGCCGAGACGGGCGGGAAGTAAAACGGGCCAGAGCGTTCCATGATGGTGGCTCGCTCACTTATGTTTGCCTCGCCAGAAAAGATCCCTACTTGTGTTGCGTCATTCTTCCCAACTTGATGTCGATTGACCTCGGCGTAGATTCCATAGCAACCGGCGTTGGCCAAGATTTTTAGAAAGTAGTAGAGCGGATCGGATTTCTTCTTCCCTTTGCGCTCCTCGATCACTTTGCGAAAGAAATCATCGCGCGCCGGATTGATCGAACCTTTGCCCAGGTTTACAGATTTCAGACCCTTTTGTATGCCGACAGCTTCGAACCGAATTGCCCGTAAAACCTTTGGTGGCCTGCCGGTTTGCAGCAGCGAGGCAACGATATCGGGACCGGCGAACCAGATGGGCTTATCTGAAGTGAGCGGATTGAGGCCGATGTTGGTTTCTCCGCCAAAGCGACTCGCCCCGTAAACCGTTCTAACAGGTAGAATGTCGCCCTCAGGCTGAATCAAGGCGAAGAAGTTTAGCTGAGGCCACGTTTTGGAATTGAGCAGTTGATTGACATCGACCGAGTTTACGAAGCTCTTGACATCCCGAGTCGCATCCCGGACTCGTACCTTCCTTGCGATCAGCAGACGCCACAAACCGAGTAACGTGTTTACCGTTGGGTACTGACTTAGGAAATCGGTATACACGATCGGTACAGGCGTGTGTCGGATGCGAATCTCAGCTCGCCCTCCGTAGTACGCCTGCATGCAGATTCCGTTTGTCTGGTCGTCCAGCTGGAATTTGTGTTCAGGTTGTGTGACACCCATCATGCTGAGGAACGCCTTGGCTATCGATGCTGCCGAGAATGCTTTTTCAGGCGGGAGATCCCCAAGTGGGTATTCCCTGAACTCACGGAGTAGCGCGTTTAGCAAGCCAAGGATAGCGTTAACGTCCTGGCGGCAATAGTCGATTTCCTCTCGCGTGACGCATCCGCTTGCCTCGTGATCGAGCTTCCCAGGCAACTTCCATTCGAGGCATGCACTTTTCAGATTAAAACTTCTATTGCGTAGAGCCCATGCCAGCGTTTTCAAATCAAGAAATCGGCCGCTGCGAAAGGGCTGGTCCTTGTCTCCACCTGCTAAACGAACAAACGCGGCTTTCGAGTCCTTCGGCCGTAGCTGTATACGAGGGCGGAAGCTGTTGGGCAGCCACTTTCTTTTTTTCTTGTCCCAGTATCGTGATACAACGAAACTCCATCCTCGCCCACCCGCACGACGCGCGACGCGATATTCAACGGCAATGCGGGAGAGATCAAACGGTAGATTAAAGGCACAGACTGCGGCCCCTGCTTGGATTGCCACGTGCAGAACCTTCTCAACGAAGTCGTCGCGGCTGTACAGTTTTAGTTTGGGAGAATTTATGCCGGTTCTTTTTCGGTTCTGGCTCCGCGCGTACTTGCGCAGTGCATTTGTTTGGGGAGCATCAAGGTCATCAGTATAAAAGAGGCCCTCAAGACACACGAAGTTCCCGTCAGGATTGCGTTCGCAGAATTGGTAGGCTCCGAAATTCAAGTTTTGTCTGGAATCAGTAGTAGTCTCCGTGTCAAATTGCCGTGACGGTTGGCTTTCAGAATCTCGGTAACCGCGAGGCCGCTGCCGAGACCGTGCGCGAAATAAACGATACATTGGTGAGTGCCATAGACGACAGGCCACCGGCTAGCGTCAGTTTCTTTGCGTCAACCTTCAACTCTGCAGTCCTTTTATAGTTCCCGTGAATTGGCGCAATTGTCCTATTCTGCCCTGATAAGGCTTGCTGCATATCGATCTGCTCTAGAGCCTCCGCCAGTCGGGGTAACTTGGCAACCAAGGTCGTCCTTCCCCATTGGCGGGCAGGACGTTGAAATCGGCGGTTCATACTATGATTTCGGAGGCGGAGAGGGGTTTGTACTTAAGCCTGGAGCCGCAAGAGTGTTCGTTCATGACAACATCATGCGCAACGGGATCCAAACACTCGACGGCATTACCTGGTGGAACGATGTTTTCGTCAATATGACAATTCACTATCGCGGCGGTCCGCTCGCTCTAAAGAACGTGCGGTTCGTTAACTGCCGGTTCGAGGTTGTTGAAAACCAACGTGGACAACAAGTCTTGGCGCTCGCTATCCTACGACACCAAGTACTTCAGATTCCGGTGGCGGAGTCGAGCACACAGCCAAGCCCGACCGCAGCGATTCTCGATCGTTCGTTACCGCTTCAGGGCTTCAAA
Organism: Acidobacteriota bacterium; assembly: GCA_003225495.1. Taxonomy (GTDB): domain Bacteria; phylum Acidobacteriota; class Terriglobia; order Terriglobales; family Acidobacteriaceae; genus Acidiflorens. The sequence continues at coordinate 9,824 of QIAJ01000022.1, read as the reverse complement.
ACCAAGTAGCCTTGGTAGCCGCTAACCCTCGCCCCTTCCAACCAGCGCGCGCCCCGGCCCCTACCGAATTTCGGGTGTAGCATTTTCCCCTCAGTGCGTGTAACCCCGTCAAATGAATGGGGGAGAAGGGAAAGAGAGCACCTCAGAGCGCTAGATTAAGTAGTAAACAGATACGCGCTGCGCGCGCTCGCGTGAAGGTGAGTTGAAGAATGAGTGAACGTGAAAACGTTGACGTAGAGGTGAGTTGAGTCAGCTTCGCGTGAACTTCACGTCACCGCCGCCCCGATTCCTCCACATGGCAACGATCCTCAATCCGGTCAGAGGCGTGAGATGCGTGGCGCTGGAGCTGAATTGAGCGACGCGGGGCGCTGGCGCGGAGGTGGAGTTGAGTTGAATTGAGCGATGCGGGGCGCTTGGCGTGGAGGTGGAGCTGCGTTGAGGGTGGATGAAAGCGGGCGCGGCGGGGCACGAGATCTAATGGTTTTTCCTGTTGGATCCAGGTTGCGTCCTGCACCGGTGCAATTTCAGGGCGTCACCACCTGCTTCACCGGTTTGGATGTGCTGCCGCCGAATTCCGAGTCGCCACCGTACACTGCTTTGACGGAAATGATTGCCACCTTCAGCCTCGAGGTGGTAAAGCTAGCTGTTCCACCATGCAATGACCCCCATCCAATCAGCCTGGGGAGCTTTGCGCCTCGAAAAAAAGAAACGATTTCCCCATCCTGGGGCGGTCCCTTGCTGGAAGTTACCACCGCTGTAAATGTTACTGGGTCGCCCACCTTCGAAGGGTTCGGGCTAGATGTCAACGTCGTCGCCGTGGACACCAGGCCAACCCCTGTAAGTGAAACCGCCTGCGCAGGCGCACCGCTCGCGACGGTAACGGCTGCGCTTCGGTGGCCAGTAGCTGTAGGAGTAAATGTGACGGTGATGGAACAACTGGTACCCGCCGGAACCGCCGTGCCGCAATTGTTAGTTTGAGCAAAATCACCGCTGTTAGCTCCGGTGATGCTAATGGATGAGATCGTCAAAGTGTCGCTGCTGGCGTTGTTCACAGCGGAAACTTGGGGACTCCCAGCGCCGCCTATCAGGAGACCACCGAAATCGAGATGAAGGGGGAAAAGGGATATGTCCGATGGCTCGGCAGTGATTTTAGCCACGAAAGCGTCGGTTCCCCCCAGAAATGACAGGAAGGGATCCATGGTCGGAAAATCGCTGGAATAGGTGTTGCCAACGACGTAAGCGCTGCCCGAACTGTCTACGGCGATGCCCGCAGACACGTCACCACCGCTGCCACCCAAGTAGGTGGAGTAAACCAGTGTCGCTCCCGTGGAGTTAACCTTCGCAATGAAAGCGTCTCCGGCGGCACTAAATCCCACCGGTCCAGCATTAACGGGCTGCAAGGGGCTTTTCGTAGGAAAGTTAGGCGAGACGGTCGTGCCGGTGACGAATGCATTACCCCCACCGTCCAGGGCGATGCTATAGCCCGCGTCATTTCCGATGCCGCCGATATAGGTGGAGTAGGCCAACGCTGACCCGTTAGGCCTTACTTCTGTGACAAAGACGTCCCAACAATTTGAATAGTTGATGCCCCCTCCGCAGCTTGTTTGAAAGGCGTTGGCCGTGGTGGGAAAAGTCTTTGATTGGGTAACACCGGCGACGTAAGCGTTCCCCGCTGCGTCTATGGCGACGCCGGCGCCCGAATCCTCAAACTCGCCGCCAAGGAAGGTGGAGTAAAGCAACGCGGACCCCGCCTTGTTAAGCTTGGTTACAAAGGCGTCGCCACCACCACCGGCAGTCAGTTGGAAGGCGCCCGGCGTGACGGGGAAGTCGGATGTGAAGGCAACACCAGTGACGTAAGCATGGCCTGAGCTGTCGACAGCGATTCCGGCGCCCTTGTCAGAATAAACCACCGGCGTGCCAGCTAGATAAGTCGAGTAAACCAAGGCGGATCCTCTCAGGTTGAACTTGGTCACGAAGGCGCCCCCGAAGCCATTGTTGGCCTGCTGAAAGGCACCTGGCGTGGTTGGAAAACCAGCACCAGTCCTGCCAGTGACATAAGCATGCCGCGTACTGTCCAGAGCAATGCCAGCTGCTGAGGCACCACCACTCCCGCCGATATAAGTGGAGTAGACCAAAGCCGATCCCGATGGGTTGAGTTTTGACACGAATACATTGGTACAGAAAGCGCCGCAAGCATTGAAGACTGTCTGGAATGCGCCGAGCGTTACAGGAAAATCGCTTGAGCTAGTGCTGCCGATTACATAAGCGTTGCCAGAACTGTCTACCGCTATGCCGGCGCCTGTATCGTAATTGTTGCCGCCCAGATAGGTGGAGTAAACCAAAGCCGATCCTGTTGGGTTGATTTTGGTCACAAAGGCGTTGCCTGTAAATTGACCATCGGGGGAGTTCGGCTGGAACGCGCCCGCCGTAACGGGGAAGTTCATTGAGTCGGTCAAGCCGGTGACATACGCGTTTCCCGCACCGTCCACGGCGATGGAATTGCCAGATTCCCCAAAACGCCCACCCAGATATGTCGAATAAATCAGCGGATCGATGTACAGGCGCCTGTTTCCGTCGTATTTCCCGAGCTTGAATCCCACACGATTTTGATCCGTTACAACGTAGTGCGCTGCAACCAAAGTCCGCGCTCCATTTTTCTCCTGGTAGGCTACCGGGTTGTGCCAGCGAATCTCCTCTTCGCCGATCTTAAAGATTAAGTCACCACGTTCATCTTGGCGAATCTTTGCATCGCGCATATCGAACGTGATGCGGCCCGGGTCGGCGTACGGAGCAACGATGAAGTCATACTCCAATTGCCGCTGGTTGCCGTAATAAACAAGGTCAATGCCTGAATAGATTCCCTCGTACTTTACCTTGGCGTATGTCGGAACATTCGTCTGCCACTTCGCCGGATCGTCGCCAATGAAGTAGTTGGCTCTTCCTGCGAGTTCTTCCACGCCGGTCACCTTGGCTGCCGGATTGGCATTGCGTAGCCTCATCCTCAGTACAGCCCTGGTTCCGCTTTCGGTTGCCGGAACATCCATAGGCGTAGTTTTGGGGAAGCGAATCACCTCAGCCGTGACATTACGTGCCGCGTCAGATGCGGCATTCAGCCCCCGAGGTGAAATCTGCTTCGCCTTCTTCCCCCGCAGCGTGAGCACTGCTTCATCCGCAGTCAAGAAGATGGCATACGCGTCCGTGCGTGACAGAAACTTTACCCGCGCATCCGTTTGCCCGTGATTAGGCTCGAAGGTGAGCGGCAACTTGCCATAGCTGTCGAGAGCACTGGCTCGAGCTTTCGGGGCACCCTGAGAAGCGCTGATGTGCGGCGCAATTCTGTTGCGCTGATCCATCAGAGGAATTGGATTCGACTGGGAAAGTAAATACATTGTGACGAAACACAAAGAGAGGGAGAAGAAGCAAGCGCGCTTCATGGGATTACCCTTCTTGCAGCGGAATCTTGGTCAGAAAAAGCCCGGATCAACTGCCGATTAAGGGGGAGAAGATTCGCGGTAAGCGACAGTGGGAGAATTGTGCTCCCAGCCCGGCGAGCGGTCAAGATCAAAGATGGGAAAGGCCAGAGTGGGTGGAAACGGGGACGGAATTATGGTGATCGGCAAATTCTCGCTCAAAAAGTGCGAGTCAAGGGTAACACTGTGATTTGAAAGCATCAGGCCACTCATCAAAATGTCGTTTGGCGTAACATCGCGATTATACTCATTGACCTGGAGTCACTCATTTCGAGCGTTTTTGTTTTGCAGATCATGGATCGCTCTCGTCAGCTTTCGAAGTGTGCGGAGCTTGATGACGTTCTTCCCATTTTTAAAGTGTCTGATGGCACATTCGGCGACCCTGGACTGGCGAGGGAGAAGCTTAGTGGAAAATTGTTTCGCTTCGGTTCGGATTTCGTCTAGATATTTCGCGTCAACGACTCTCTCGTATTCGCGGAATGTCTCATCCGACAGGTCCAGGCCATCATCGACAGATCGGCTCGCTCGCCCAGCGCGTCGATGCCTCTTTGCCGACGTAATGAAACTCGCCCGCGAAAAACGAGATGGAAGACCCTACGTACCTGGCCAAAGTGAAAGGCATTTTTCCGGAGCGATTTATGTTTATCACGATGCTCGGCGACTACAGCGGTATCAAGAGAACCTCGGATTCCATGTCCGAGGTGGAGCTTCGTGCGTTCTTCCGTGTCAACGGGAAACCCGGCTTGAGACAAGACGAGATCGACTCACGCATCGAGACCGCGCGCCGACACGAAGTTTAGAACGCTACTTCCTCGGCCACTTCCGATCGATCTCCGTGAGGATCTGCTCGGCCCAGCAGCACGCGCGTGCGCCCCTCGTCCATTACGGCAGGGTATCATTTTCGTCTTTATTCGCTACACCAAGAGGCTCATGACATGGTGCTAATCTTCCACGCATGCCACATTGGGGTTACCAATGCCAAAAATGAAGTCTCGAACCTGGGCAGGTCGAAGCGACAGTCCGTTGAACGAACGCGCCTTCCCTGGTTGTGAGCGGCTAGGCACGCAGCAACACCACATCACTTACGCGAATCCCGCCGAGCCTGAGAGATTGAACCAAAACTGATGGACGTGCCATGCCCAACGCATCGCACTCGTTTTGACACTGAAGACATCGTGTGCCTTCCAGCCGTAGAAGAGGCTGGCAATGAGCGCAACCAACCAGAAAATGACCGTAAAAGAGCAATGCAGATTCATGTGATCGAAAGGCTACCGAGGTGACGCTCACCCCGCTTTGCGCCGGGGCAATGTTCGCGGCTCGCCAAACTGTTGGACACGCCGCTCGTACTCTTGTTGAAGCACGCGCAGACCATTGAGAGAGTCCGTCAGTTCCTGGCGTTCCTGGTAGTGCGCTGCCACGCTAATAGTTTCCTGGATGCGATCAAGAATCGCGTTACGCGCATCAGTTATTCGGTTGGTGAGCTTAGCAGGATCAAGTTCGACCACTGCCAGGTGGTAGAGGTCTTTCCAATCAGGCGGGCGGGGAACACCGTCGGTTGTCATGAAAGTCCTTCGGGGGAGAGCGGAATGATTGTGCGCTTCCGATTGGGAATTGTCGATACGTAAGCGCACTTTCACAAGGAAAAGGCCCACGCGAGTTCGAAAATGCAGGGGCCGGGCCCAGACATTGTTATGGTGCTTTGTCAGCGCCTTGAAGTATTCCACCCCCGGTTGGAGGCTTCGTCAGTTTCCGAAAGTTGGGCTAATTCATTTTCCTGGGTTGTAAACCGCGAGGCCCCGCAATTTAGGCAAACCGACACGTTCGGAAAGACCCACACCGCTGGTCTAGTGGCATTTCTTAGACCCGGAAAATGGAAGAGTATTTCGGCAGGAAACTCCGCTTGATTTCTGGATAGACACGATGAACAGGGCATCGGGCACCTTCCTTGTTGCATAAGGGGAAGACCAACAGCATACGCTCGTCCGTCCGCAACCGCACATATTTATGTTCTATGTCGTGTATCACGCCCAGCGTTTAGAGCCAGCGCGCCAAGCAAGGTAGGCGAGTCCGATCAGCGAGTAGGACTTCCGGCCACCGCCGCAATGCTGCCTTCAATTTCATGGGTTAGGGGCGACTGGGGGAGGCGCGGGACTATTGAGGCAAACCCGCCTGACCGGCGACAGGTCAAGAGCCGCCCCACTGCCATCGTACTCTTTTCCGGGGCATTTCCTGTTGAGAACGAGAAAAAGCCCCGCATTGGATCTGCGGGACCTCGGGTCCAGCTCGCCGGGTGATTCTACGCTGAAAGCTGTCGCCACGTGCCGAGGTGGCGCTCAGCCAAGCAAGCGATGTCATACCCGCACACCGCATAGCGCCACTCCGAGTAAACAGATACACGCTGCGCGCGCTCGCGTGAAGGTGAGTTGGACTCAAATCGTTGCACGTGAAGGAATCGGCGGCGCTGACGTGAAGTTCACGCGAAGTCAACTCGACTTACCTCTACGTCAACGTTCACGCGCACACACGCTAGCTCTACTTAATCAAGCGCTCTGTGGTGCTCTCTTTCCCTTCTCCCGTCAAATAAATGGGGGTAGTGTATGGCGACGGCAAAATGCTCCCTCCCCCGTTTTCAGCTGAAGCGAGGGCGCTGGCGTGGAGGTGAGAACGCGTGAGGTGCGGCGCGCGGGTAAGTCTCGACTGGAGACCAAAACTCGGTCTTCGCCTTGCGACTCTAGTCAGAGCCGTGATTTCGGGTTTTTTTCATCCGGCTGTACGCGAGTTTGTGCAGGATGAACAATTGCAGCCAGATTCCCCCAACCCTACACTCTATACCGGGCTTTACCTTGACCTCGTTTGGGGCGAACACACCGACAGGGAAATCAGAAGTCTCGGACAGCTTCGAGATTTAGCCCAGAGCAATTTTCGGCCTGCCTACTCGCCGTATGAACGCGATACCAAATGGCAGCGCAAGTTCGATACTTGGTGGCAACAATTTCTGCTACGAATGCCTAAGTTGAAATTGGAAACAACGTACGAGCCAACAAGTGCTGGGACGATTGTTCGGGGCTATGGTTTCAACGGGTTCGAGCTAACGATCCCTCGCACTGACCCACCTCCGAAAGGAACGCCGAGCGTGTTTTAATGGAATCTTCTGGTGAAGTCTGACGGTACCGACACTGCTAAAAGTGACAGTTTTCGCTTGGCCTCAACCTCCCCATCATTCAGTAGTGAGTCAACCCCGCGAGGGCCGACTCCTCCTGGCAGACTTGATGGTTAGTAGAAAGCCCAGCCTTGACTATGTTCACTAAACGAGTGAATCCACATCATTGTGACTCGGACCACCACCCGTCTGAGCCGCACGCGGGTGAAATGCCATGTCGTCGCGAGTACCTTCGGTCTACTTTCTCTTTATTGCGGTCATCCTTTTCAATGCTACTCTCGCAGTTTCACAAGAATCCCCACCCGAGCTAAAACTGCCGAAAATCGGCCTGGTGCTTGAGGGAGGCGGAGCATTGGGTCTCGCACATATCGGTGTGCTGCAGTGGCTGGAGGAACATCACGTTCCGATCAGCTACGTTGCTGGAACCAGCATGGGTGGGTTGGTTGGAGGCATCTACGCCACAGGAAACTCGCCTACCGAAATCCGCGACTTGGTGCACGAGATCGATTGGGACGTCGTTCTACGGGGAGAGATCCGTTTCCGAGACCTCTCATACCGACGCAAGGAGGACGCGGTCGAATATCCCAATTCCCTTGAATTCGGGCTGAAAAAGGGCATTCAGTTTCCCGAGGGCTTCAATTCGGGACATCAAGTGGGCTTGCTGCTCGATCGTATCTCCCTTCCGTACTCGGAGATGAAAACCTTTGATGATCTTCCCACCCCGTTTGCTTGCGTCGCTACAGACCTAGTCACGGCCAAGCCGCACGTTTTTCGCGACGGTTCGCTGGCGCAAGCCCTTCGGTCTACCATGTCGCTCCCGGGCATCTTCAGTCCGGTGAGAACGAGTGAATCAATCTTTGTCGATGGGGGTCTACTCGACAACCTTCCAGTCGATGTTGCTCAGGAGATGGGATCCGACCTTGTCATTGCCGTTCAATTGCAAAGTAGAGATTTGAAGCCCGCGGCGTCCCTCTCTTCGCTTGGGGTGTTGGGTCAATCTATTTCTGTCGTAATTGCCGCCAACGAGCTCCGCAGTATGCAGAAGGCGCACATTCTCATCTCAGTACCACTCACTGAATACAATTCAATGGAATATGAGAAGGAAGACGCCCTGATCCAGGAGGGATACAAGGCAGCAGCCAGCAAGGCGGCCGTACTCTCGGCATTCAGCGTCGATGATGCCGGTTGGCAAGAGTATCTCGATAAGCGTCATGCGCGTCGAAGAGAAATACCCGCTCCTCAATTCGTGGAGGTCATAGGCACCAAGCCGAGTCTTGCGCGGGACATGGAGCGTCAACTATCCATTAATTCGGGAAAGCCCGTGGACACCGCTACTCTGGACCGTCAGCTGACCAATTTCGCCGGGGTTGGACGATATTCTCGTCTCGGATATCGCATGGTTGAGCGAGACAACCAACAAGGGCTTCTCATCCTGGCCGACGAGAAGCAATATGCTCCGCCCATCGTGCGTCCTCTGATTCTCATCGACGGCGGCGAGTACAACAACGTCCAATTCGTGCTGGGTGCACGGATCACATTCTTTGATCGGGGCAGCGTTGGCTCAGAGTGGCGAAATGATGTAGCCATCGGTTCCCAATATGGAGTGCAGTCTGAGTTCTATCGTCCATTCGGGGGGACACACCGTTGGTTCGTGGCGCCCCGAGCATTTGCGACTAACAGCAGGGCTGTGTACTACCAGGGAGGCACGTTGATTTCCGACTACCGGAATCGGCAAGCCGGGGGCGCATTCGATGTCGGATATTCGTTCAATAAAACGGGCGAGCTACGCATTGGATACGAAATCGCCAATCAGAAATTTTATCCTTCCGAGGGACCCGCCACACTTGGGACTTTACAGGGTCGAGTTGGAAAAACCTCGCTTCGCTACAATTTCATCGATCGGGACAACGCGATTGTTCCGAGAAGCGGTTCTGACCTGCACTTCAGGGCCCAGTGGACGGACGCGACCCCTGGAGCGACGTCCGGCTTCCCTGTTACAGAAATACAAATGAACCTGTTCAAGCCAGTGAAAAAACCATCGTCTGCATTTTTTGCGGCACAAGGCGGCACTTCCTTTACGTATCACCAGACCGGAGTGCCACCATTTTCGCTGGGCGGTAACCAGAACCTTGTCGCCTATGGCACCAACGAATTCTTGACCAATCAGTATTTTTTGTTTAAGGCCGGCTACCTTCATGAACTGTTGAAATTGCAACCCATTGTGGGAGAAAAGCTCTACGCGATTGTCGGATTTGAGGCTGCGAAGGTATACGGCCTATCGAATGTGTCCTCATTGCCTATGGATGCTTTTGGTGGTCTTGTCGTGAACACTTTTTTTGGGCCAGTCCTGGTTGGCGGTGCGTATGGCGCCACTGGCCATCACAAAGTATTTTTCCGGTTAGGCCGACTCTTCTGACAAGGGCTTCCAGGCTGGAGGGGCTTCGTTCAACTTGGAACGGTCAGTCGGTGAGTTAGTCGCAAAGCACGCAGATTTCTGCCTCGAAACAGCATCGGGAGGTGTCTCTAGCTGCTTAGGAAGCCTACACTTCCAAATCTGACTATCAATTGGCGATAAACGCGATTACACCAACAACCCATCACGGCAGAAGGGGGGCGATAGTTGGTGCTAACGCCTGTGGCCGTTGAAAAACCACCTCTTTTGAAAAAACTGTCCCATCCGAGGGATAGAAAATGTCCACCGAAATCCAGAACGTCGTTTATAGGGCATCCTGGAGCGACGAAATTTCTGCGAACTTCGAGAGTGTGAGTTTTTCAACAGCCACAGGCTGTTAACGTCACCCACCCAGGCGGAGTCACTGAACATCAAAGATTTCCAGAATTCCATCGACGATCACAGCTATCGTGTGGCTAGTCGGGGAAATTGCTGTAGTGAACGGCATCAGATGTATTCATCGATTCAATTCTGAGCGGACGTGCAAGGCGTGCGCTGGCGTCTCTCACTCGCTGTGCCTGCAGGAATGGCCGGCGCTCGGTATGGAGTAATTACCGAAGTCGTCGGGTTCCGTTGCCGCGTTAAGGCAAGGGGCGCAACGTCGTATTGAACAGATAAGGATCTTGAAAGTCGGTTTGGTCTCCTGCCTTTTTACCCTTCGCGGGTAGAATCCGCCCGGCCAAAGGCTTGTTCCATTTAAAGGCGAGTGAAGCGATATCGGCGAAGATGCGTTCAATTTGCT
>QIAJ01000141.1 GCA_003225495.1 Acidobacteriota bacterium | reverse complement strand
GGCCGGGCTCGACACCAGGCGAGCAGCTTATCGGCCGGGCTCCGCAGTTTGGGCGCTAGTGTCCTGGAAATCCCTTTCATTGAGATTCGGAAGCCGCAATCATTACAGCGTCTCGACGATGCGCTCAAGAATCTGAAGAACTACGACTGGCTCATTCTTACGAGCGTAAACGGCGTTGAGGCAATGTGGGAGAGACGAAGGAAGTTTCGCCTCACGCGCAAGCATTTTGAACATCTTCAAATCGCCGCCATTGGCCCTGCGACCAAGCGAGCGCTGCTGAAAAGCGGTCTGAAGGTTAAGATGGTTCCCGAAGAATATGTTGCCGAGTCTATCGTGAAGGGTTTGCGTGACAAGGTCAACGGGAAGCGCGTGCTGCTCGTCCGCGCGAAAGTAGCGCGCGATGTGATTCCCGACGAATTGCGTGCGGCAGGCGCGGAAGTGGACGTGGTCGAGGCTTACGAGACGGTAGTTCCGAAAAAATCTGGAGAACGTCTGCGCGCGCTGATGAAAGACTCAACGCGCCGACCGCACCTAGTTACGTTTACGAGTTCGTCGACGGCACGGAACTTTGCTGCGTTGTTGGGAGATGCAACGCCGCGGTCCTTCAAAAACGTCAAGTTTGCCTCGATCGGGCCGGTGACTTCAGCGACGCTGCGCGAGTTACAGATGCCTGTAGCAATTGAAGCCCGCGAATTTACGATGGGCGGGCTGATTCGAGCGATTGTGCTGGCGCGTTACGCCGCTCTCGCACGCTGAGATCGTATCCTCATTCGGACTTGGTCCCAGAAATTCCCATTTGTGGGTCGATGCCGTCCAGGTAGGCCTGAAATTGTTGCTTGCCTTCGAGCGGCATCCCGGTAAATTCAATGCCATTCCCCACGCCGGGATCACAGGTGCGAATCACCGCTGTGACCCTGATGTGCTGGTTCTCCAGATAAAAATCAACACGCAGCGTTGTCCCAACCGGCAGGGGCAGGATGGTTTCAACGTAGCAGCCGTTGCCGCTGACGTCGGTAGCGTTGATGCGCATGGGCGTATTGATGCGTTCGTCGCGCAGTTCAATCGGGAATGAAATCTTGTGTCGGGGCCAACGTCGGCGATTGCTGGGCAGGACGGTCACTGTGGCGTTCTGTACCGGCAGGTAGGTTTTCCAGGGGCATTCCTGATCTGCGAGCAGCTTTACTCCCACCTGATTCTTCTTGATGGGCCCGGTGTTCATGACCCAGATTACGGTGCAGCGCGTTTTCTTGTCATCGCACTGCACTCCAATGACGTCGCCCACCTTGAGCTCGTTTTCGACGCCCGAGAGCAGCGCGCCATCGGCACTGATGTTCTGCGCACGTGCGTGCTGGGAAAACGGATGACCATCGGCAGTCATTCCCCACATCCGCACAGGCAGATCGACCGTAATGCGCGGTTCAGATTGTTGGCCAGCCATCAGCTACCTCGCGACCGGGTCATGCCGATCATACAGCCGACCGTTCGAGCGTGATATTACCAAAGTTGGTTGCTTTACAAACACCCTTGGTTAGGCATCCACGGCGCAAGGACATTCTCCGTTACAACAGAGCGCGCCGGATCATCTCGAGAGCCTGCTGGGTCGCAAACCAACGGATACGCTTGCGATCTCCGGGAAAGTTGCGCTCTACGACTTGCGTTCCTTCTTCGCCGGCGAGCGCGACGTAAACCAGGCCGACCGGTTTCTGCTCGGTGCCTCCGGTGGGGCCAGCCACGCCAGTGATGCCAACCCCGAAACTTGAGACGCAACGCTGCCGGATGCCCTCGGCGAGGGCCTTGGCAACTTCGCGGCTGACCGCGCCATGTTGCTTGATCATGGTCTTGGGGACGTTGGCGAACTGGGTTTTCAGTTCGTTCGAGTAGACCACCGCTCCGCCGAGAAAATAGCGTGAGCTACCGCTGCGGTTGGTGATGCGTTGGGCGAGGAGTCCCCCGGTGCAGGACTCGGCGGTCGCCAGGGTCAGCCCTCGCATCTGGAGCAGGTAACTCACAATCTGCTCCAGGCTTTCTCCCTTGCGCGAAAAAATTGCGTCGCCCATTTCTTCGTCGATTTTTTCGGCGAGTTCCTCGACGCGTCCCTCCGCTTCGGTCTGCGAGTCTTTTCGGCACCGGAGATGCAATTGAATCTCGCCGGCGCCAGCGAGGATTGTCGTCTGCACATCGGCGAAAGTTTTGTAGATAGGTGCGAGGCGCGCATCCACCTGAGATTCGGGCAAGAGGGCGATCTTCAATTCCCGGATCGCGATGTGCTGCAGCGGGACTTTGCTTCGCAGGCGCGGGATGCATTCGGCTTCAAAGAGCCCCTTGAGTTCAATCGGCGGTCCAGGAAGCAGAATGATAGTGCGATCCTTGCCGTCATACTTGCCGCTGATCCATTGTCCGGGAGCGGATCCGTTGGGATTGTTCAGCACCACCGCGCTGGTCAGAACATCAGCCTGCTTGGCATTGTTAGGGGACATCTTTATCCCGCGCTTGGCAAAACGCTCCTCCAGCTTGACGAGGATTTCAGGATCGCGCTGCAACTTCAGGCCAAGCGCCTCGGCGACGGCCTCACGCGTCAGGTCGTCCTCGGTAGGACCAAGCCCGCCGATCAGAATGATGATGTCGGACCGCCGCATGGCGAGCTTCGCCGCGGCAGTCAGATCCTCGGTGCTGTCGCCGACAACGCTCTTGAAGCGCACCTCGACGCCCAATCCGTTGAGCTTATCGGTTAGGTAAAGCGAGTTGGTGTCCTGGCGGTGGGGCGTGAGCATCTCCGAGCCCACGGCGATGGTTTCGGCGTTCACGGGTAGAGTGTAAATGAAGAGGAGGTACCGGTGAGAGGCACTCCGGTTTCTGCAGAGCACGATGAGTGAATTCGACCGTCACCAGCCGCCTATTGGAACAAGCGACGTGGGCTTTGGCAAACTAAAGCCCTTGCTCTCCCCGGTAATAGAGTAGATTTCCATTTCCGATATCTCGTCCTGTCGGATATGTACGATGACTCCCACGCGAACACCTTCGGGCGAGGTTCCTTCCATATCCGCGACTATCTGTGAGTAACCTTTTTTGCAACCCAGTCCAATCGCGAAGTCTACGGTCGGGCACCCACACCCGCATCTACTAACGACCCGGAGCTTGGGAATTTGCGACTTGTACTGAGAACATCCGGCTCGCCGTGATCCAGCAGCCATTCAAGTAGCTGGATTTCTATTCCAGACAGAGGTCTGTTATCCGGTATCCGAGACATTCGAAGCTTCAAAGTCAGAAAATCGATTGCCAGTTAAATTCTACTACTCTAGGCAGGATGTCCTTGGCTATTGTTCCACGCTAACAAGCAGTCGGCTCTTGCTGCGTCATGCAATGCAGCGCCCCGAATCCCCAGATCAGGTCGCCGGAATAGATAGGGATAATCTCGCTAGTAGGGAACAACTCCGCTAAGGTGTTCAAAGCAATCCGGTCATTCGGATCATTAAAGACAGGCACCAGCACCTCGCCATTCGCAATATAGAAGTTGGCATAGCTGGCAGGCAGGCGACGTCCTTCGAAGATCACCGGACGCGGCATCGGGATCTCGACGATCTCCAATTTGCGACCATCAACAGTGCGTGCAGCTTTCAGTCGCCCGAGATTTTCCTGAAGCGTCGCGTAGTTCTCGTCTTGGGCGTTGGGTTCGATCATCGTCACGACTTTGTCGGGAGCGACGAAACGCGTGATGTCATCGACGTGGCCGTGGGTGTCATCGCCGGCGATGCCATCGCCGAGCCAGATTACCGACTGCACTCCGAAGTAGTCGGCGAACATTTGTTCGTATGCCATGCGGTCCATGGGTGGATTGCGTTGCTGGATTGTCGACAGCAGACACTCTTCCGTGGTCAGCAACGTACCGCAGCCGTTGACGTCGATTGATCCGCCTTCGAGTACAACCCGATGATCGCCCGCGAAGGGCTGAACAATCCGCGCGCCGGTTGCCTTAGCTATACGCGAACCCAGTTTGGCGTCGTATTTGTAATTGGGATATTTCGCCCAGGCGTTGAAGTCGAAATTAAGCGCGAGCAGTCGCGAATTTTCTTTGGCTTCGGTGGGTTTGAGGAAGATGCAGCCGGAGTCGCGCGTCCACACGCGATCGGTGCGCCACAGGTGGAAGCAGACGTTGTCGGAAAGGGCATCAGCTTTTTCTAACACAGCCCGGGCCCGGCGTTCGGCCTCGGCTCCATTAACGATCAGGTCGACGCGCTCATGCCGCGCCAGGTTGCGGATGATATCGGCATATACCCACTGGATCGGCTCAAACTTACCGGGCCAGTCATCGCGGAAATGAGGCCATGCTAGCCAAGTAGATTCATGCGGCTCCCACTCGGCTGGCATGCGATATCCGAGGGTGGCGGGAAGAATCGGCTTGCGCGAGCGCCTATTCATTTTCCATCAGTCACTTCCCGTCAAGCAACCGACTGGTGATAGGAGCATAGGCATCGATGCGGCGGTCACGCAGGAACGGCCAGTTACGGCGGACATCTTCGAGATGTCGCAAGTTCACTTCGCCGAACAGGATCTCTTCTTTGTCATGCGAAGCTTCGGCGATGATGCGACCAAAAGGGTCACAGAGGAATGATCCTCCCCAGAATTCGAGGCCTTTTCCGGGAACGGTGTTTCCGCGAATGTTGCCAGTTTCAAATCCCACGCGGTTCACCACGCCCACGTATACGCCGTTGGCGATTCCGTGGGCCCGCTGGATGGTGCGCCATGCGTCGTGCTGCGCGATGCCGAACTCGGCCTTCTCGTCCGGATGCCATCCGATTGCGGTCGGGTAAAACAGAATGCTTGCGCCCTGCAGCGCCGTAATGCGCGCGCCTTCGGGATACCACTGGTCCCAGCAGACCAGCGTGCCAAGCCTTCCCGCGGCGGTGTCGAAGGCCTTGAATCCGAGGTCGCCGGGAGTGAAATAAAATTTTTCGTAATAAAGGGGGTCATCGGGGATGTGCATTTTGCGGTAGATGCCGCGCAAAACGCCGTCCGAATCGAAGATCGCTGCCGTGTTGTGATAGACGCCCGGGGCTCGCTTTTCGAAGAGTGACGCTACCAGCACAACTTTGTTCTGCCGCGCCGCGGCTGCGAGCTTTTCGGTTGTCGGCCCGGGAATCGGTTCTGCCAGGTCGAACAGGACCGCATCTTCGCGCTGGCAGAAATACTGCGTCTGAAAAAGTTCCGGCAGGCAGACGACTTGCGCGCCGCCCCTGGCCGCGTCAGCAACCCGATCGATTGCCTTCGCGAGGTTTTGCTCGGGCTCGGACCCACATGACATCTGTACCAGAGCAACGTTGAATTTTTCAGGGGGCAAAGCGCTTCAACCTCCGCGAATTCATATTAGCATTCGCGATAGGAGCGTCCGCCGCACGTGGATCACCTCGGCGATGAGTTTTTCTTGTGAGTTGCGAATGCACGCGCGAGATGGGATTTGCCAGGGACCAGTTCTTCAAGTCGGTGCGTTAGATCGGCGGTTGGGCTCGCGCGGAGTAA
>QIAJ01000140.1 GCA_003225495.1 Acidobacteriota bacterium | reverse complement strand
TTCGGACTTCTTGAAATTTCTGATACCGGCCCTGAATGGAACGGTCGGATTCTGGGCCACGGTCTCGCTCAACATTCCGGACTTTACGCGTTTCGCGCGCAGCCAGCGGCAACAGGCGATTGGGCAGGCTATCGCTCTTCCCGCCACGATGACGCTTTATTCTCTGATTGGCATTCTCGTGACTTCTGCGACCGTGGTGATCTACGGGACTGCTATCTGGGATCCGGTTCAGTTGCTGAGCCGGTTTCATTCGCCGGTGGCCGTGGTCATTTCGTTGCTGGCTATTTTGCTGGCGACGCTGAATGTGAATATCGGAGCGAATGTAGTCTCACCGGCTAACGATTTTTCCAATCTGTGGCCCCGGAAGATTAGTTTTCGCATGGGCGGCGTGATCACCTGCTTCATGGGAATCGCGCTGATGCCGTGGAAACTGTTGTCGGACTACGGCACATTCATCTTCGGATGGCTTGGCGGATATGCCGCTTTCCTGGGGCCCGTGGCGGGCATCATGATCTGCGACTACTTCGTGATCCGCAGGCGAGTTTTGCTGGTCGACGACTTGTATTTGCGCGGCGCCGCATATGAGTACTCGAGCGGATTCAACTGGTTCGCGGTGATCGCGCTGGCTTTGGGAGCGGGTACGGCTCTGGTCGGATTAGTCGTGCCGTCGGTGCGGGTTTTATACGACTACTCGTGGTTCGTGGGATTTGGGGTGTCTTTCTTCAGCTATTTCGTACTGATGAAACTTCGCCCAAAGATTGGTTAAGGGCGATCCTTGGCGGCTTCGCGAAAAACCGTCAAAACTTTTTTCTTGTATGTCTCAAGCGTGTCTTCCTCGTCACCGCACATCAAGTACACGTTGAATTGTGTGACGCCAACGCTTGCCAGCGTCCGAAGTTTCTTCAGATGCGCTTCTACCGGCCCGACAATGCAAAAGCGATCAACTACTTCGTCTGTAACGAACTTCGAGTTGCTGCTATCGACTTCGCAATGTTGCTGATAATCGTAGCCTCCGCGTTTGCTCACGTAGGATGTGAGGGCGGGCGGGAGTTCCTCCGGCTTGTAGCGGGAGATCAAGTCCACAACATGGTTTGAAACCAGCGCGGGGAACCAGCGAACGCGATCGCGAGCCAACTTTAAATCGTCGGAGACCCAAACCGGCGCAGCGGCCATAATTTCGATCTCTTTAAAATCTCGTCCCGCGGCTTCCGCACCTTTCTTCACAAAGCTCAAGCACCAGGCAATTAAATCAGGATCGGCGAATTGCAGAATGACGCCGTCGGCAATTCTCCCCGCAAGATCAAGGACTTTGGGCCCATATCCTGCAATCCACACCGGCGGAGAACCGTCCGCCCAGGTCAACCGGGTCGGCTTGCCTTCATACTCGGTCTCTTTTCCGGCAGTCAGCGCGCGAAAGGTTTGCACGGACTCTTCCAGATTGCTGGATGTTACGGGCTTCTTGCCCAGCACGCGTCGCGAACTGTCGCCGCGACCGATTCCGAGATCCATGCGGCCGCCGGAGATCAGGTTGAGTGTCGCAAACAGGCTGGACGTCACGGTGATGTCGCGCGTGGCAGGATTGGTGACACAGGTGCCGAGGCGCATCTTCTTTGTGTTGGTGGCCATGAGCGTGAGCAATGGATATGGCTCCAGCCACAGGACGTGAGAATCGAAGCGTGTAAGCGAAATGATCCGCTCGACCGTCATGTCGGGCTTGATGGTGAAGCCGAACTGCATAACTGCTCCTTCGTCGCTGCGGAAATCGACGGTTGAAGGTGGGCAGTTTAGCATAAAATCTCAGCTTCGCTGCGGCAGGAGAAAACATCATCATGGGCTTCGACACCATCATCGCGAATGGCCGCGTAGTCACCGCTACCGACACCTACACGAGCGACGTCGCCATCACTCAGGGCAAGATCACCGCTATCGGACAGAGTCTGCCTCGTGAAAACGCGGAGAAGATTATCGACGCCACCGACAAGTACGTGTTCCCGGGCGGGATCGACGTCCACACTCATCTCGACATGCCATTCGGCGGAACTACCAGCGCGGATGATTTTGAAACCGGAACACGGGCGGCAGCGTTCGGCGGCACAACAACACTGATTGATTTTGCGATCCAATACAAAGGCCAGACACTGAGAACGGCTTTCGATACCTGGATGCAGAAGGCCTCCAGCAAGGCCGTGAGTGATTATGCATTCCACTGCATCATCACCGATCTGGGTTCGTCCCAACTTGACGAGATGAACGCGCTGGTGCGCGAAGGCGTCACCAGTTTCAAACTGTTCATGGCGTATCCCGGCGTATTCATGCTCGATGACGCCAGCATCTTCAAGGCTCTGCGAGCGACCAGCAAGAACGGCGGACTCGTGTGTATGCACGCCGAGAATGGTGGCGCGATTGACGTGATCGTGCAGCAGGCATTGGCCGAAGGAAAGAAAGCGCCGAAGTATCACGCTCTGACGCGTCCCACTACAGCTGAAGCCGAGGCTACGTCGCGAGCGATCGCCCTTGCCGAGATGGCTGGAGCGCCCGTTTACATTGTCCATTTGAGCTGCAACGACGCGCTGGAGAAAGTTCGCGAAGCGCGCGATCGCGGACTGCCTGTTTATGCCGAGACGTGTCCGCAGTATTTATATCTTTCGCTGGACAATATGGACGCGCCGGGATTTGAAGGCGCGAAGTATGTCTTTACTCCACCGCTGCGCGAGAAATGGAATCAGGAGAAACTCTGGAATGGCTTGAAGCGCGATCATCTTCAGGTGGTTTCGACTGATCACTGTCCTTTTTGCTTCAAAGAGCAGAAAGAGCTAGGAAAGGACGACTTCACAAAGATTCCAAACGGCGGCCCGGGGATTGAGCATCGTATGAGTTTGATCTACTCCGGCGGCGTGGCTCAGGGACGTTTCAGTGCGAACCGGTTCGTTCAATTAGTGTCTACGGCTCCGGCGAAGCTTTTCGGGTTGTATCCACGGAAGGGCACGATTGCCGTTGGAAGTGATGCCGACCTCGTGATTTTTGATCCCAGGCGCAAGCACACCATCAGCGCGAAGACGCACCACATGCGGGTTGATTACTCGATGTTTGAGGGTATCGAAGTTACCGGTATGCCAGACGTCGTGCTCTCGCGTGGGCGCGTAATCGTGGATGGGGACAAATTTATCGGGCGCGCAGGCGCGGGAGAGTTTCTCAAGCGTTCGACCTACACGCAACAGTAGGACTTGCAAACGTTGCTCTTATCTTAACCGCAAAGAGCGCTAAGAAGAGCTACAAAGGACGACAAGCAAAACGAGCAGATTCCTATTTCTTGTCGCCTTGTTCGACAAAGTATTTTCCGGTTTCTCCCCCGGAGAAATAACGCGAGGTCACAGTCTTCTTGCGAGTGAAGAACTCGACGGCATCCCAGCCGTGGACGTGCAAATCGCCGAAGAAGGAATCCTTCCATCCCGAAAAAGGAAAGTACGCCGGCGACGCCGCGACGCCGATGTTGACGCCTACCATGCCGACTTCCACGCGTCGGCTGTACTCGCGAACGGCGGCGCCGTTCTCGGTGAAGATTGAAGTGCCATTTCCGCGTGCATCGCGATTCACCAGATCGATGGCTTCGTCCAGAGTCTGCACGTGCATGACTGAAAGCACCGGGCCGAAGATTTCATCGGTGGCGGCGTGCATCTCTGGCTTTACGTTGTTCAGAATCGTGGGACCGACAAAGTTGCCGCCCGCCGGAGTCTGCTTCGGACGCCGACCGTCCACCAGCAACTCCGCTCCCTCTTTCACTCCGGTTTCAATCGCCTGGTGGATACGATCACACGAAGCGCTCGAAATCACCGGACCCAGACTCGCCTTCGGATCCGTGCCGTCGCCCGCAATCAACTTCTCGGTCTCGGCTTTCAACCGATCCATGATCTTTGCTTGCGCGGATCCTACTGTCACCAACACGGAACCAGCCATGCAGCGCTGTCCCGCGTTGCCGAAGGCACTGCTCAGGACGTTGGAAACGGTCTTGTCGACGACAGCGTCGGGCATGACGATCATGTAATTCTTCGCGCCGCCCAACGCCTGAACGCGCTTGCCGTTTTCCGCCGCTCGCCTGTAGATATACTTCGCAGTGCTCACCGACCCCACGAACGACACAGCGCGAATTCCTGGGCTGTCGAGGATTCCATTCACGGCGTCGTGCGCACCATGCACCAGGTTCACAACTCCTGGCGGCAAGCCGATGTCGTCGAGGATATGGCAGATAATCTCGGACGTCAGCGGAACCTGCTCGGAGGGCTTCAAGACGAAGGTGTTCCCGCATACGATGGCAAACGGCAGAAACCACATCGGCACCATCGCCGGGAAGTTAAAAGGAGTAATGGCCGCACAAACGCCCACTGATTGCCTGATTGTTTCGGAATTGATGCCGCGCGAGACGCCTTCGAGGATACGGCCCTGCATCGTCATCGGCGCCGCACAGGCGACTTCGATGACTTCGATGGCGCGCGAAACTTCGGCGCGGGCATCGGAAAGAACTTTGCCACCTTCCCTCGTAACCGAGGCGGCGAGTTCGTCGATCCGTTTGCGGAATTGTTCGCGGATCGCATAAATGAATTCGGTTCGTTCTCCGATGGAACGCGAGCGCCAGTCAGGCCAGGCGGCGCTCGCAGCTGCTACTGCCGCCTCGACATCGTCGCGTCCCGACAGCGGCGCCCGGGCCAGGACTTCGCCGTTCGCTGGATTCGTCACGTCAACAAAGCCGGAGACCTTCGCGGATACCCAGCGTCCACCCATGTAATTCTGAAGAACGCGGGCCGGTGAAGCCGCTACGGCGACGGACGCTGTGTCTTCCGGTGCCAGAGTTCTGGATTGCGATGTCATAACTGCCTCTCTTAATTCACTCGCTCCTCTACTTTTTCCATCAGGAGCACTTTATCGCTGTTGTCCACTTCCATGAGTTTGACTTCGATCACTTCGTTCATCGTGGTCTGAACGGTGCGTCCGATATACGTCGCTTCAATGGGCAACTCGCGGTGGCCGCGATCGATCAGGACCAGCAACTGTACCCGACTGGGCCGTCCATGAAAAAAAAGAGCGTCGAGGGCGGAGCGGATGGTGCGGCCGGTGAAGAGCACATCGTCCACCAGGATTATCTTCTTGTCACCGATCGGAAAACCAATGTCCGACTTCTGTACTACCGGTTTCGGACCCAACGTGGAGAGGTCGTCGCGGTAAAAGGTAATATCGAGAGTGCCGACGGGAACCGGAGCCTTTTCGCGCCGCTGGATGATCTTTGCGAGACGCTCCGCGATCGGCACGCCGCGCCGCCGGATTCCCACCAGGCCCAAACCTTCGACTCCGCCGCTCTTTTCGAGGATTTCATGGGCCAAGCGAACCAGTGTGCGTTCCATTTCGGACGCGGACATTAATTGAATTTTCTCTCGCAGCGCCGTTTTCGGGACAGCGGTTTTTGTGATTGCGCGCAATTGTTCCCCTTCGAATTGTGCCTGGGCTTCGAGGGCGTAAGACGACATCTCGGCCGTGCTGGCTTGGCCGTGGTGACCGCAGGTCGCGTCCCCGACTGGCGTATTTGACTGTATTGGACGGCAGTCTCGAAGGTCAAGCCTCGGCACGGCCTCGACCTACCTGAGACGATGAGAGTTGTGCGTTGCCTCTCTTGGGTTGTATACATGTGCGCGGGGACTGTAACCCGGTCGCAATTGCTGGGATTACGAATTTATCCAGTCGGAGTTTCGTAAATGCAAATATGGCGGCCACAATTCTTTGCCTCGACAGTATCGACGGGCGCACTTGTCGCCACGATTCTCGCAGTCGTCGCGGTTTGCTCCGCCGAGGAACGGGCAATCGCTGTGAAACAAAAATAACAGCGAAACTCCGTCGCCAGGAGCAGACATTCTAAGACTCATTTCGCAGTTGGAGAAATCATGATCCGCAGACACGTATTGCTCTTCCTGGCATTTCTTTCGTTCCTGACCCCGTTCACATATGCGCAGGGTCCCAATGCAAATCATTCTTACCTGATCTATGTGGGAACCTACACGGGACCATCCAGCAAAGGTATCTACGGGTTTCGCTTCGACCCATATTCTGGAAAGTCGACTCCTCTGGGTCTGGTAGCGGAATCGGCCAATCCCTCGTTTCTGGCAATCGACCCGGCTCAACATTACCTTTACGCCGCCAATGAACTGGGGGACTACAAGGGTGAAAAGACCGGCGGTATCAGCGCTTTTGCCATTGATCCGAAGACCGGCAAACTCACATTCCTGAATGAGGTTTCTTCTCGGGGTGCCGGACCATGCCACGTCGCACTCGACAAGACCGGGAAGTATGTATTAGTCGCGAACTACGACGGCGGCAGCGTGGCGGTATTTCCTGTGCAGCGCGACGGCCGCCTCGGCGACGCATCTGCCGTGGTCCAGCACAGCGGTCACGGTCCCAACGCGGAGCGGCAGGAGGCCCCGCACGCGCACGAGATCCAGCTAACACCGGACAACCGTTTTGCGATTGTGGCAGACCTCGGCCTCGATGAACTTCTGGTCTACCACTTCGATGCGTCGAAAGGAACTTTGAAGGCCAACGATCCACCCTTTTCCAAAGTCGAGGGTGGTTCTGGTCCTCGACACTTTGTATTTCTGCCGAATGGAAAATTTTTATATGCGCTGAATGAGATCAGCGGAAGTATCACCGGATTCAATTACTATCGCAACGGCCTGCTGCGCGACTTCCAACGAATTTCCACCTTGCCCAAAGACTTCACTGGCAAGAACGATTCCGCCGAGATCGCGACCGATGCCTCCGGAAAGTTCCTCTACGCTTCGAATCGGGGGCCCGATAACATTGCTGTCTTCTCGATCGATCAGACAAAGGGCAATCTCACGCTGGTTGAGCACGTTCCGACAAAAGGAAAAACTCCGCGCAATTTCGCAATCGACCCGACCGGAAAATATCTCTTTGCGGCGAATCAGGAATCCAACAACATTGTGATGTTCCGGGTCGACCCCAAAACGGGACGCCTGGCCGACACGGGGCAAGTGCTCGAAGTTCCGTCGCCGGTCTCTATCGTATTCACACCCGCCCACTAATTTTGGAGAAATTCATGCGCGCTGTGATTTTGTGCTGGTTGCTGGCTCTGGCGTCGTCGATCGCGCTTGCTCAACAATATGACCTCGTCATCGAAGGCGGACGCGTGCTCGATCCGGAGACTGGCCTCGACGCCACTCGCAATGTCGGCATCACGGGCGGCAAGGTCGCGTGCATCTCAAGCGATTTCCTCCGAGCGAAGAGAGTCATTCATGCGGGGGGCCTGGTGATCGCTCCCGGCTTCATCGATCTGCATCAGCATGGACAAGACATCGAGAGCGGTAGAGTCAAGGCCCTCGACGGCGTGACGACCGCGCTCGAAATGGAGATTGGAGTTCCCGACGTTACCAAGTTTCTCAAGCAAAAAGAAGGACACTCGCTGATCAATTACGGAACAACGGCGAGTCATCCTGCTGCGCGGGCTCTGGCATTCGGCACCACGGTGGCGGAGGGCGGTATCGTTCCGAAGGCTGGCATCGCTACCGATCAGCCTGCGAGCACGGAACAGATCCAGCGCATCAGAGAACGGCTGAAGCAAGAGCTCACCGCGGGCGCACTCGGCATTGGGATGGGAATTCAGTACACGCCGGGCGCGACCCGGCTAGAAGTGATTCAGATGTTCCGCGTCGCGGCCGAAAATCATGTTCCGATATTCACCCACGTGCGGAGCGCGGGGCGCATCGAACCGGGTTCCAGCATTGAAGCCGTCAGCGAAGTAATCGGCGCCGCCGCAGTGACCGGCGCTTCTCTGCACATCGTACACATCAACAGCAGTTGTCTGAAAGACAGCATGGAATGCCTCACGATGGTTGCGGGCGCGCGAACGCGCGGGCTCGACATCACCACCGAAGCTTATCCCTACACTGCTGGGATGACGGATCTCACCTCCGCACTCTTCAATCCCGGATGGCAGGACAAACTTGGCATCGATTACAACGCCCTTCAACTTCCCGAAACCGGCGAGAGGCTGACTAAGTCGC
Organism: Acidobacteriota bacterium; assembly: GCA_003225495.1. GTDB lineage: Bacteria > Acidobacteriota > Terriglobia > Terriglobales > Acidobacteriaceae > Acidiflorens. The sequence goes on along the minus strand of QIAJ01000140.1, from coordinate 708 downwards.
GCTTCGACCAACTGCACGCGTCTTCGGCGCCTCTTTGGGTAATAATTCACAGCAATACGCAGGAGATTGTGGACGCAGTAATTCCCAGCCCACTCGTCCTGATCGCGAGCGACGGTCTTAAAGGACATCCGCGAAATGCTGGGACCTTTTCACGGATACTCGCCCAATACGTACGCGAGAAACGCAGCCTGCCTCTCATGGATGCAATCCGCAAGATGACATTGATGCCGGCACAAGTGCTCGAGAAGTCCACGCCCGCCGCCCATGCCAAGGGACGATTGCAGGAAGGAGCGGATGCCGACATCGTGGCGTTCGATCCGCAGACGATCGCGGACCGCTCAACCTATCAGTCTCCAATGGAGCCGAGTGTGGGCGTACAGTTCCTGGTGGTGGGAGGAATACTTCTCGTCGATCAGGGAAAACTAGTATCGGATGTGTTCCCGGGCCGTGCGCTCACTGGCCGCTAGCGCAAATCAAGCCGGGGGGAACCTCTCAGAGCGCACGCCTATGGCACCAGATAAAAGAAGTCAAGTCGCGCTGTTGTAGACCTACAACCCCGGGCGGAACATCACAGAGACTGCTTGCCATCGAGCGCGCGTTTGAGAAGGGTTTGGATGTCATCGGCGGAGAGTTGATCCAGTTGCGCCAGCAATGCTTCCCGGCTGGGAGCCGTCGTCGCTTCCGCTCGCGGTCGTCTTTGCAGAATCG
>QIAJ01000139.1 GCA_003225495.1 Acidobacteriota bacterium | reverse complement strand
TATGATTCTACCTCATGCAACCATCTCCGGCGGGTCACCATGGTATGAAGCCGGTGTTTTTGGAGCGAAGGCACATTCAGCCGCGATGTGTTTCAGAAAACTGATACACCTTGGGAACAGGGAACAAAGGGAGGGAAGATGCGAATTGCTCAGGTTGCGCCGCTGATTGAAAGTGTGCCTCCCAAACATTACGGCGGGACGGAGCGGATCGTCTCTTATCTTACGGAGGAATTGGTCCGTGCGGGACATGATGTAACTCTTTTTGGTAGCGGCGACTCGATTACACAAGCCAGACTTATTGCGGGATGCCGCCGCTCGCTGCGTCTCAATAAGAACTCCGTGGACCACTTAGCCCATCATCTGGTAATGCTAGATCAGGTATTGGAGCACGCTCGTGAGTTTGATGTGATCCACTTTCACATCGATTACCTCCATTTTCCGACCTCTCGGTATTTGCCTGTTCCTCATATTACGACCCTACACGGCCGGCTCGATATTCCAGATTTGGTCCCTGTTTACGATCGATTTCGCGATATACCTCTTGTCTCAATTTCGAACGCCCAACGGAAACCTCTGCCTTGGGCGAACTGGGTGGGAACTATTTATCATGGGTTGCCGCGAGCGTTATTTCGATTTCAGCCAAATCCCGGAGCTTACCTGGCTTTTCTTGGACGGATATCGCCAGAAAAGCGCGCGGATCGAGCGATCGAAATCGCGAAGCGGGCAGGAATGCCACTCAAACTTGCCGCCAAGGTTGATCGAGGCGACAAACGCTATTTCAAACGGGTCGTTGAGCGCCTATTGAACGCTTCCCATGTAGAATGGGTTGGCGAAATCTGTGATCAGGAAAAGAGCGATTTTCTCGGTAATGCCTACGCTTTGCTTTTTCCCATCGATTGGCCCGAACCGTTCGGTCTCGTGATGATTGAGGCCATGGCGTGTGGCACGCCGGTAATCGCGTATCACGGTGGCGCTGTGGCTGAAGTGATAACGGAAGGCCAGACGGGATTTATTGCGGAGGATCTGGAGAATTCAGCCGAAGCAGTTCACCGCGTTCCGGAACTCAGTCGCGCACATTGTCGAAGAATATTTGAAAAGCGTTTCACTGTCACACGGATGGCAAGGGATTATGTCAAGATATACAGACGCGCGATTGACCGTCGCATGAGAGGGCTAGATCGCTGTATCGAATTGTCACGGCCCGAGATTAGGCACCGCAGACCAGCTTTGGACAATTCTAAAATCTCACACGCGCGGCTGCACAGTTAGAGGCGTTTCTTTCTTGGGCTTGGCGCCTAAAAACGCGCTGCGTCGATAAAAACCAGGGAAAAACTTAAGAATTAAGAAAGAAAAATCCGATTATGAAACTGAATACGTTACAAAAACTTTACACTGACGAACTACGTGATCTTTATAACGCAGAAAATCAACTATTGAAGGCATTGCCAAAAATGGCAAAAGCTGCCTCATCTGAGGAGTTGAAGGAAGCATTCGAGAAGCACTTGGAACAAACCAAAGGTCACGTGAAAAGACTTGAACAAGTCTTTGAAGAGCTTGACGAAAAGCCAAAGGGTAAGACATGTCGTGCTATGAAAGGGCTTATCGAGGAAGGATCGGAAATTTTGCAGCAAGACGGCGAGGAATCCATACTCGATGCCGGTATCATTGTTGCGGCGCAAAAAGTCGAGCATTATGAGATCGCCAGTTATGGCAGTGTTCGCACTTTTGCTCATCTACTCGGCCAAAACAAGGCTGCAGAGCTCCTCCAAACTACTCTGGATGAAGAATCGGAAACAAATGAGCTTCTCAACAGGTTGGCCGGAAGCACCATCAATCCCGAAGCGCTCATGGAAACCGAGCTAGCAGGAGCGGGTTCAAGCCAGTAATCCCCTCCTTTGAAAAACATAAGTCGTCGCACTAGCAATAACATCTTAGGGAAATGACTGATCTCTCTCAAAGAATCCTGGAGCTTGCCAAGAACACCTAGCAAGATTGTTCAATCCAGGCGATCCTTCCAAAGCGATTCTAGAGCGACGAGGTCTAATCGCGAACCGCGAAAAGATCGGTGAGAAGTTAGTAATATAACAACGAAAGGTAATATGGAAGGACAACAGAATCCAAACGAACCAGGTAAACCTGGTGCTCCCGGACAACAAGGTGGCCAGCAGCAAGATCGCGAGAAACAGGAACGTGAACGCCAACAGCGTGACCGCGAAAAACAAGGTGGCGGCCAACAGGGCGGCGGCGGTCAACAGGGTGGTCAGCAAAGCGGACGATAGGTCTGATTATCTTGGAAAAGAAAGCGGCGGGAGGCGACTCCCGCCGCTTTGTTTGTCTGTGAACCACTAGAATCACGAGCTATCACTGTTAGGGATCTGTTAACGATCGTACTACGCGAGAACCAATCGCCGCCTGGTCGAACGTATCGTCAATTCGCTGAAACGCGACCTCGGAGATTGAGACCGTGAAATTAGGTAAGCCTAGCCTCTTTTCACGCAACGGCCGCGACCTTCGCGCCGCGCTCGCGAGGTAGACACTCTTCGCTTGCGCGCTTTTGCTGTTGGTGACTGCCGCGTTTTCTTGGCTTTTGCAGATTTGGCGCGCGAGCGTCCGCTGGTTTTGCGCGATGCAGCGCGAGGTTTTTTCTGTGGATATCGCTTAAGGCTGGATTTCGCGACTCTCGTGACACCTTTAGCAGTCTCACGGACTAGTCGTCTGCTTGCCGCGGGCTTTCCTGCAAGAGCACCAGCTACTCCTCCAACAACCGCTCCAATCGGACCAGCTAGACTGCCAATCGCAGCGCCAGCTACGGCGCCTGCAGTTTGCTTTGAAATCGGGGAAACCGGACGTCCTCATATGATCGGGAGTCTCTTTCTTTTGTCGATTTGCACGATAGGACATAGGCCTCTGTATCTTTGGTGTGGCTTTGTATATTCGGACACCAGAGCAGATGCAGCCGTGACGAACTCAAATTCGCCTCGAGCGTCAACGGATGCGTAAGTCATTCTTACAACAGTATTCGGTGCGATTTTGGGCGAACAGCCCAGTTAGGAGTTTGACCTATACGCCAATCGGGCGTTCGTCTGATTGTGCGGCAGTAGATACGGAAGGATGGTTCCGACGAAGAAAAACTAGCTGTCTTGCGACGACTCGATCAGTTCCGGCAGTGGCAGTCGCTCGATCAGAAACGGTATTGCCTTGTTTGCGGCGAGATGATCACAGGGCGAGAAATCCAGATGATTGGGGACGCGTGCGGCCAGACCCCGCTGCGCATGGTTTGTCCAACGAAACATTGCGATGCGATGCCGGTAGAATGGGTGCCGCCGACCGAGGAAGTCTTGATAACAATTGCAATGATGAACGCTGAACGCCGCTGGTTTTGCTTGGTGAGGCGAGCGGGCCGAGCCATGCAGTCCTTCCAAAGAAGAAAGACAAGTAACACGATCAGCAGACCAAGACCTAAACCGACGCTCGGACTTCAGTAAACGTGGAATCCAACATTGACGTTTCCAACGATGCGCACGAAGCGGAAGAGGTAGAGGCCCGAGCCCGCTTACGCGTCGCCGCTTTGTCGCAGCGACCTTTCGATGTCAGATCGATTGCTCTCACTGGTCTGTTTATCTTGGCAGTCTTCTACACGATTTACTTCATGCGCTCGATTCTGCTGCCAATGGTGCTTGCATTGCTCCTTAGTTACCTCTTAAGGCCCATAGTGCGAGGCCTCGCTCGATTAAAGATTCCGCTACCAGTTAGCGCAGCGCTCCTGCTTATCGGATTTTTTGGGCTAATCGGCTATGGAATTTCGGCGCTTGCCACTCCCACGGCGGGCTGGCTTGCAAAAGCGCCGGCCGGTTTTACAGAACTACAACGAAAGCTCTTGCCGGTAAAAAAATCGGTAGCGCAAGTCACGCAGGCGACCGGGGAGATCGAAAAACTGACTTCAACTAATGCAGAAACCAAGACTATAGAAGTGAAACGGCATCCGATTACCGAGACGCTTTTCGTGCATACCCCGGAGTTTGTTGCCAGCGCTGCGTTGTCGTTGATTCTGCTATATTTCCTGCTTGTTTACGATCAGACTTTCATTGCCAAACTGGTCAAGCTGCTGCCCACACTCTCAGATAAGAAAGCGGCCGTCGGTATTGCGCACGATATCGAATCGCAGATCTCGCGCTATCTTTTCACTATCACTGCGATTAACGTTTGCCTTGGGTTGGCCGTCGGATCCGCCGTGGGGATGCTCGGTCTGCCCAACCCCGTAATGTGGGGTGTGATGGTCGCGCTGCTTAATTTCGTCCCTTACTTAGGAGCCCTCACAGGGATCGTCTGCATGACCATCGGCGCGACCTTAAGCTTCGATAGTCTCGGATACGCTATTGTATTTCCTGCCGTTTATCTGACTTTAGGCGTGTTAGAAGGCAGTTTTGTCACCCCATGGGTTATGGGACGCTCCCTTACTTTGAATCCGGTCATCATCCTGCTTTCGCTCACGTTCTGGGGTTGGATGTGGGGAATGGTTGGTATCATTCTGGCCGTGCCAGTCTTGGCCGCTTTCAAGATTTTCTGCGCGCACATCAAACCAATGGAACCGTTCGCAGAGTTTCTGAGCTGACATGACACTCACAAAGACGTTGTTGCCTTTAGTCGACGTCAGAAACCATCCTTTTGTAGTCGTTGCAGCGGATCGCTCCCTAGGTCGTTCTCGTATTCGCTGGCAACCGTGAAATCAAAGACACGCGCAACTACTAGTTACTGCGATTCAATCCTTAAAAGGAGGTGACAATATGTTAGGTTGGGCTGTAACATTTCTAATAATTGCGCTAATAGCGGCGGTATTGGGATTCGGCGGAATCGCGGCGGCCTCAGCGGGAATCGCAAAAGTTTTATTCTTTGTATTCCTGGTGATGTGCGTGCTCTTCTTTATTTTTGGATGGAGGGGCAGAGGAGTGCCGTGATCGACCGCACCATCTCAAGGGGCGTGTAAACAGACTAGAGTGGCCCGTTTGAGGGCTGCGATTAGTGTTTGTTGGTTGATAGCATCGCCGAGCGGCTAAAATACACGTGCGAGTATTATTGTGCACTTGGAATGGAAAACTAAGTGCTTCTTCGCCCGAACTTGGCGGCGAGCCTACCTTACGCGTAGCTTCTGAAAAGTGCGTCAATTGTGGACCCGTAACAGGACTGCTTTTGACGTTCGCGTTAACAAATTTGCGAGTTGTTTCCACGTATTTGAGCACTTAGCGTGAGAATAACGAAGTTGTACGACAGACGCGCCCTCACTGTTTCACCGATTTGGCAGAACAGAAAGGGCGCGAGAGAGACAATCGCCAGATTTTGCTCTTAATCCTCGTCAAGAGTCACCCGGTCAACCAACACGTTGTCACCTGTTCCAACATAATGAACGCGGACTGGTATACCCACTTTAACTCTCGTTCTAACGGTATCTTCGTCCAAGACCTTGCCGCTCCGTGTCACATAAGTGACCGTGTTCCCGAAGTGATAGGTCCGCGGCCCGCTGGTTTCCTTTAGCGCTATTGTGCTGCCTGGGCTGTATTCCGTGATCGTGCCACTGCCTTCTGTTGTTGTCGTTGTTGTGCTAGTCTCCGAGACTTGTGCCCAAGCGAACGGAGCCACAACTGCCAACGTCAGACTGAGTAGTATTGTTTTCATTGTATTGTTTCCTTGTTTTCCAGCAGGGCGAACACTCCAGCCATGTAATCGGGCGCAGTCCTTCGTGCGGTCGCCAAAGCAATGGGATGCATCGTTTCCGGGCGCTGCGGCGTCGTATCTCTTGGCTCCACCTTTGTAACTTCAAGATCGACATGAAATTGAGATTCAATCGGCAGAAAGTTTCGCTTTGAGCAGGACTGCAGTCTGACTCTGGTTCCCACCGACGTAGGACTGCCGCTCGACGAACAGGGATTGCCGCCAAATAATGTATTGGAGATCTGCTGCGCCCAGAATCAAAATGCGCGGCCATGTTCCACATGCAAAGTTGTGCATGCATGAAAGTCATGAGCGTCGGTGTCATCTGAGGCGCTCACGCTAGAACAGTCACTATTTTTCCGCGCTTCCTGGTTCAGCCATTTTGCGGTGCTGCTCGGCCAGCATGCCAGCGGGCGTCACGTTTGCAATCGCAGATTGGACCTTGTTTTGCCACCCGCTTACAACATCGCCCTCGCCCTTCATCATTGCTTCAAATCCAACCTTTGCTACATCGGCGGGATCATCTTTCTTGCCGGCGCCGACCTTTGTATCGAGTAAATTCGCGCGCGCAAAGAATTCTGTATCAGTTACGCCCGGCATCAAACAAGTCACTGTTACCCCAGACTCTTTCAGCTCGGCGCGTAGTGCAAAAGCGAATGAATCCATAAACGCTTTCGTTGCGTTGTAAACAGCCTGGTAGGTTCCGGGTATAAAACCCGCAATCGAGCCCGTAATCAAAATCCTGCCTTTGCCGCGCGATCGCATGTCTCGCCCTATCTTGTGGATAAGGTAGACCGTGCCGGTAATGTTAGTATCGATCACATGGCGTGCCTCTTCAAAGTCCTGATCCAGAAAGGCGTGGCCTAGTCCATGTCCCGCGTTTGCTAATAGCGCTTCTACGGCGCGCCCTTCCAATGCTGCGTAAAGTCGATCTACTCCTTGGGTCGTTGATAAGTCTACTTCAATGGTATGCACTTCCGCACCGAACTGTCGGAAATCCTGTGCTGCCGTTTCAAGTCCCGGCCGATCCGCTGCGATCAAAAGGTCATACCCATTGCGAGCGCAGTTTCTTGCCAGTTCATAACCAATACCGCTCGATGCGCCGGTGACGATCGCCAACGGACGGGTACCATTTTCAAAGCCATCTTTGTTCGTTGCCATATAAAAGGCAACGCATCCTCTTCACCGAATGGTTGTCGGCTTTCTCACTTTTTTGAGAGGCTCGTATTGCAAACTGCACTCATGAAAAGATAACTAGCAGGCAAAGATCGGAACCTACTTACGAACAGAACTCTATCTAAGATGTTCTTATGGTTTCAAAACCACTTTGACACAGTCGTCCTCCTTGTCCCGGAAAATCCGATAGGCGTCGGGTGCCTTTTCCAAAGGCAAGTTGTGGGTGATGATATCGTCCAGCGTAATCTCACCCCGCTGCAAGATCTCGATCAATTCATCGATGTATCTTTGCACGGGCGCTTGGCCAAAGGCGAGTTTGATACCCTTGTCAAAAATTTGTCCGAGAGGAAAAGCATCATATGACATCCCATAGACTCCTACTACCGAGACGACGCCGCCTCGGCGAACAGCGCTAATGCAGAGTTCTAACGCGGAAATACTCCCGGTTTGCATGTGCGCGATATTCGCCAGTTTATCTTTCAACCCACGATGGGCTTCCAACCCTACTGCATCAATGCAAACATCTGCGCCGCGGCCTTGGGTAAGATCACGAATCTTGTCAACGACGTTCTCTTCTTCGAAATTGACAGTCTCGGATCTGGCGGTGCGTTCCGCTACCGACAATCGCTATGCCCATCGATCTACTCCGATTACTCGCCCGGCACCACGAATCCAAGCGATTTTCTGCGCCATCAGGCCAACCGGCCCACAGCCAAAGACAGCGACCGTCTCACCGCCACGTATTCCAGCCCAATCGACCGCACTCCAACCAGTGGGAAAAATAT
>QIAJ01000138.1 GCA_003225495.1 Acidobacteriota bacterium | reverse complement strand
GATTGCATCGCCATTGTACTGGACGTTCACAATGGATACCTATTTGGAACGACTGCATCGGGAACTCGAAGAGACAATGGCCGCCATCGGCCCTGGTGGAGATTCCAGCGATCAACAAGGGAAGTGGACTTCGACGCAGGTTCTTGAGCATCTGTATCTCACTTACCTCAACACGAACAAGGGGCTGGGGAAATGCCTGACGGATGGCGAGCCTCGAGGCACAGCCGCGACTCTGCGCCAACGAGTGGGGGCGTTGCTGGTTGTACATGCCGGATACTTGCCGAAGGGCAGGAAATCTCCGGAGCGGGCGGTACCCAAGGGAATGACGCGAGATGAGGTGCGGCGACTTATTCTCATCGAACTTCAGCAAATGGAGACGGGGCTTGCGGAGTGCGAACGCAAGTTTGGCCCTCGAGCGAAAATTCTTGATCACCCGGCTCTAGGTCCGCTTAATGTAGCCGAGTGGCGCAAGTTTCACTGGGTGCATGGGAAGCACCATGCGCGGCAAATCCGCGAGCGGGCGGGAAAGACAGGAGTGTGAAATTCGAGCGAATCCCATTTTTGTCCGGGATCCGCCCGCGAAGGAAAGGGAGTGGTTCTACTCGCGCTCGCGAATTCCAGCCTTGCGAGCCTTTTCCGTCAGGTTGTCGAGATCCTGCTTGGCAGCGTCGACGGCCTTCTGTTTCTCTTCGAGCTGCTTTTTGAAATCAGCATCTTCCTTGTCCCAGGCGGATGCGTTGCGCAGACGATTGCCGGCGTCGGAATACATGGCCACGGCGCGCAGGCGATATTCGCGCTGAGTTAGTTCCAGCTCGTGGCTTAGTGAAGCAACCTTTTGCTTCTGATCTTCAAGCTTGTTTTTCCACTCATCGGCTGCTCGCTGGCGTTCTTCGGCAGCAGCTTTTCGGTCTTCTGTTGAAGTGCCTTGCGTCGTTGCCTGGGTTTGCGCACCGCCGTCACTCGTGGGATTACTGGCATTCGCTGTAATGCTGGGGGCCGGTCCGACCACGCTCAGGTGTTCAGACTTGGGAAGATTATCGTTGTCGTACTGATGATTGGGGGCGGTCTGATGGGCCTTCTCTTTGCGATTCGAGCGTGCCACTTCTCCCAATGATTGGGCGAATGCACCGCTTCCCATCAGTATTACTCCGATTGCGATCCAAATTGTGCGTTTCATGTCATCATCCTTCCGCAGGCGTCGAGCGATTGCGCGCCTGCCGTGTCGTTAATCGTTCTCAAGAACTTGTGGTCGCAGCTTTGGCGCCTGCCAGAAAGCTGCCGATGGTGCGATCCAATTGTGCAGCTTCGCTTGCGATGTCATCGGCCAACTGCCGCGTGAGCCCGGTGTCCCGGCTGTGGACTAATTGCTGCGCATATCCCGCGATGCTGGTCAGGGAGTTTCGCAGGTCGAGCGCCATCTCCGCGGATACTTCCTGATGCATCTCCTGGTCGTGTCGGATGCGCGAAATTTCGGTTCGGTCGGTGAGCACAAACGTGGTTCCCATCAAGCTGGCATCTTCGGCGAGCACGGGAGAAACGGTCAGATCGAGAACGCGGCGAATGCCATCGGGACCGACATAGTCGAGCACGAGCCCGCGGACTACCGACTCGCCGCGAACGGCGGGAGCCACGGCTTCATCGACCGTTAACGCGCCATCGGCGCCGGTTTCGAGCATCGTGGCATTGCGAAATAGTTCGGAAGCTCGCATTCCTACTGGTGATGCGAATCCAAGAAGCTGCCGTGCCGCCGAGTTTGCCTGGCGCACTAGTCCGGTGGCATTGAAGAACAACACGCCGCAGGAAAGGTTCGCGAGTACGGTTGCACTCAAGGTGTCGGAGGCTTTGGCTTTCCTACGCGCGGCGAGCTGAAGGGCTGTCAGTTCATGTTTCTGCTGTTTCAGCTGCTGAATGACGGCGTGATAACTGTGGATCGGCAGGCCTTCCGCTGCAAGGGGCGACTGGTTGAAAGGCTGGGTTTCAGCGACCAGGTTCTTACGCAGGCGCCGGATTGCGATGGCTCCAATCACAAAGGCGGCGATGGCGACCAGCAGAAGCATCGCCAGGCGCAGAACCATCGGATTCAAAAACAGCTTCACAGCAACCCCCAGTACCAGTGCAGCAAGTCATTTCCAAAGAAGAAGGCCAGCAATGCCATGCCGCCGAGAAAGACTCCGAAGGGCATTTCGTAGTAGCGCAATGCAAGGCGAGCCGAGTGCCAGGCGCGACGCCGGGCATCGACCGTGGCAGTGCCGCGCGCGGCGTTACGGCGCGTCCGTTTGATCCAGACTGCCAATACGGTGCTGACTCCGAAGAGAGAGCCGGCCAGCGAGGCGGCAAAAATCGTAAGGACAGTGAGGCGTGTGCCGAGAAAGGCCCCAATCATGGCCATCAGCTTGACGTCGCCGAATCCCATGCCTTCGACTCCCCGGGCGCGCAGGTAGATGGCGGCGGCGCCGTAGAGGAACGAAGCTCCAACTACCGCTCCGAGCGCCGAATCGGCCAGCGACCACAAGCGCCACGAAAGCTCGCCACTCACGGGCAGCGACACGAGGCCCGGCATGATCCGCGAGGCAAGATCATTTACCGGGACCAGCAGACTGAACATGATGCCGAGCGCGAGGCCGGGCAGAGTGAGAGCGTCTGGAAGAAGCTTAGTTTCCGCATCCGTGAAGATGAGTCCCAGTAAGAGGTAGCCGAGAACGATGCACTTGAGCATCGCGAGGTTGAGTCCAAAGTGGGAGTAGCAACCGAGGAAGAGCAGACCGGTAAGCAGTTCGACTGCGAGATAACGCGGCGAGATCGGCCCTTTGCAATTACTGCATTTTCCGCGCAGTACCAGCCAGCTCAACACCGGCATGTTGTGGTAGAGCGGAATCTCTTTGTTGCAGTGCGGACAGGCAGAACGTGGAGTGACCACGGACTTGCCAAGCGGCAAGCGGTAAATGCACACGTTCAGGAAACTGCCGAAGGCGAGTCCTAGAGCGAAGATCGCAGCTGCGAAGAGAGGGTCCACGTTAGCTAAGTGCCCAGTTTGTCTGGATTTGGCGATTATATGCCGGGTCGGTACCCTGCTTCTAAGGTACGAAGGGGATGGTACTCCTGGAGGGCGGAAGTGGCTGGGAACAAAGCGCCAACATGCGGGGCATCGCTTCTCTCGCAAGGAAAGGTCGCGAAGGTCTAAGAAACTCTCAGGCGAAAACACCGTTCCACGGTTTTGGCCTTCCGCGCGACTGCGGACTCGGATTGATCCGCCGTGATTTTTTATGATGCCGCGCGATACCCAGAGGCCCAGGCCGGTGCCGGTTTCTTTCTTGGTGGTGTAGAACGGCTCGAAGATACGGCGCAGGCTTTCTCTGGGGATGCCACTGCCGTTGTCGGCCAAGGTCACGCGGATTCCGTCGACGCCGTCGGACCACTGTCGGCCGGCGGCGACGCGAACCTGAAGGGAGCCACCTTCCTCCATGGCATCCACGGCATTCACCAAGAGGTTTGCTAACAACTGCCGGACTTCGCCGGAGTAGCCGCTGATCTGCGAGACTCCGCGATAGCGGCGCCTTACTTGAATCTGCTTGTCATCCAGTTTTCGGGAATACAGTTTCAGGACCTCGTCCATGATGCGGGCGGTGTCCATGCGGCTGGGTGCCGCGGTGTCGCGGACAAGCCCCAAGGTTTGCTGGGCGAGCTGCGATACCCGCCCGACTTCCTGCTCCGCCATGGACAAGTATTGTTCGGCCTGACGAGGATCATTGCGCGCGAGATAAAGCAGGTTCAATACAGCTTCCAAAGGATTGTTGATTTCGTGGGCGATCGACGCAGCGAGCCGTCCGGCGGTGGCTAGCTTTTCATTGCGGCGAACAGCTTCCTCCGAACGTTGCTGAATGGAGATGTCTCGCGCAATGGCGGAAGCGCCGACGATTTTGCCCTCGCGGCTGCGGAGCGGGGAAACGGTGAGCTGAATTGGAACGCGGGTACTGTCCTTATGCATGCGTTCGGTTTGATAAGACTCGACAAACCCGCCGAGGTTGAGGACTCGACGATTATGCTCTGCTTCTTCGTGTCTTTCGGGTGGCGCAAGGATCATGACACTGGTGCCGACCGCTTCCTCTGCGTTGTATCCGTAAAGACGTTCGGCGCCACGGTTCCAGGTGGTAATAATTCCCTCTGGATTGGTGCTGAAGATGGCGTCGTCGGAACATTCAATGATGGTGGCCATTTCGCGCAGCGTTCTTTCGGTCACTAACTCTGCAAGGGTACGTTGTCGCGATAGACTGCCGACCAAAACGGCGAGAGCTACGAAGACGACCAGGCGTTCGACGTCGTCCTGGGTGTTGATTGCCAGACTGTAGCGCGGCAAAAACACGATCAAGTCAAGGCAGGCGGTAGAGACAGCGCAGCAGAGAAGCGCGGGGCCGAGGCCGAAAAAGCGGGCAGTTACGACCACTGCTGCGAGAAACAGCGCGAACGGATGTCGGTGAAGGATTGGAGAGAAAGTCCACAGACTGAGCGCAACCCACGCAGCCACTAAGGCGCCGCTGTAGCGCACCAGAGTGGCGTGGCGCTTCAGGACGGCCCATCGATCGAATATGGATTTCTTGTCCGACATGATGAAAGACGCTACCGACTCAGACGAAGTTTCACACGGGCAGTGTCGACGAAGGGACTAGTCTTACGAACCTCAAGATTACAGCAAACTCTAGCAGCGTGTGTGCCTGAGGGCAACTCGAAATGTTGGGTGAAAATCATCACATCAAAAACGCAAAAAGGGCGCTCCGAAGAGCGCCCTCCGTCTGAGGCTTTGAGCGTTTACTGCGGTGTTTCGAGTTTGTGGCGTCCGGGATTCGGACCTTCGCTGGTCGCCGTCACCGTCACCGACGATTGGAGAGTAAAACTCAGCACGCTTTCAGTGGCGAGCTTGATTTGCTGGCTCTTGGTGGCAGCTTGAACTCCGCCTCCGACGCCTCCGCCCGCGGCTGCACCGATGGCCGCCCCCTTACCGCCGCCGGCGATGCCGCCGATGATTGCGCCGATTGCCGCGCCAGCTCCAACTTTGGTTGCTGTGCTCTTGCCGCGCGAACTGCCTTCGCGACGGTACTCGTCGGTCTGAATGTTGTACGAACTGGTCCCCACCGATATGCGATCGAGTTGCAGGGCGAGTAAGGATTTACCGGCGAACTTGCCTGCGCTCTTCACATCGATCACATGGCCCTGCACGTCGTGCCCGGCCGGGATCACGACATCTCCGTCCGCGGACACGGGAGCATCGAGAGTGGCCTTGAAGGTTTGTCCGGCTTGCGCAGTCTCCGAATCAAGCTCATCCACCAGACGAATGGCGAGCGTGGTTCCCGATGGTATGGTCACCCTCTTTGGAGCGGGCGGTGGCGCGGGAGCAGCGGCTGGAACCGGAGTTTGTTGCGCGGGCGCTGGATCAGAATTTTGTGGTGGCGCTATCGCCGGCTCGGGTCTCGAGTCAGCCATGGAGGATTCCCGCGGAGCTGATCGTCGAATGGGCCTCGAACGCTCACGCGGTACACTCGGCCTCGGTTTGACGGGCGCGCTCTCGGGTTCGGCAGGCGTCTGTTCGGACTCCTGGGCTGCCTGGCTGGTCATAGCCATTGACGGTGCAGATCCGACTTGCAGGTTGTTGACGACCTGTTCGACTCCCGGAACCATCGAGGCATAGTGGGACGCGGCATTGCGCTGCGTATCGTTGTCCACGGTGCCTGAGAGCGTGACCACGCCGCCCGAGGTTTGAACAGTCAGCTGCTTGCCTTGCAGGCCTGAATCTGCGCTAAGCTTGCTCTGCACCTCGCTGGTCACTTCGCTGTCTCCGGAGACTTTGCTGCAAGCTGTTCCCAACGCCAGAACTCCTACTAGAAGTAGAGTCCAGACATGATGGCCCAAAGATTTCATAAAACACTCCTAATTAAAGGGAAGATTTCCATTCAGTTTAGATGCGCGCCGGCTGTCGAATGCGGAAAAATTTCGGAACTAGGAGTGATTAATCAGGGACCTGTAAGTGACCTGCGCACCAAGGACTTAACCGGTTCGCGCTGCCGACGAAACAACGGAAAAGGTTAGTCCTGGTGGAGAAATTTGTAGTCGAGAATGGAGGCTGCCAGCACAAAGCCATCTTCGGTGGCGTGCGGCTCCTTGGAACGGATCAACCTTCCCTGACAGAGAACGCTGCTGTTTTTCTGCCCGGAAATTTCTTCCGGCATTTCAAAGACCATTTCGACCAGCGCGTTGGCGGGAAGCTGTTGCGGCCCATGGAATAACAAGCCGGACTGGCTAATGTTCTGAATGATGCCTTCGAACCAGTTGCTGAGGTTTTTCACCCGGAACCTGACAGGCGTGTCGAGCTTCAAACGGCGAGCGCGCGGGACCCATGTGGGCTGCTTTGCGCTGGAACGGCGCTTGACTCCAACCGTTTCCGCCGCGGGGGTCTCCACACGGTTTCCGCGGCGCATGGTCTTCCAGTCATACTGGTAAGCGACGGCGCAGAGCAGGCAAACCTGGTAGTACTCTCCATTGGCGGCCCGCCGGGGCCAGGCGAACTCGTGCGAACAACGGCCTAGCATGAGAACATCCATGAGCTTTTGCGGCATGATAGTTGGTGCGCCCGGAACTTTTCGGACAATTCATCTTCCGCTGAGTTGGCTCTGCTGGAAAGGTTACTTTCGTGCAATGAAGGACGCGATCTGTGTCTTTTAGCGCACGTTTAACTTTGTGGTGCTAGAAGTTTTGGTGATCGCATGAAATTAAAACCGCAGGCAGCGCGTGCGGGTTATGTCCTTGCCGGAGGTAGGAGTTCTCGCATGGGGGCGGATAAAGCTTTCCTGAATCTTGGCGGGAGCACCCTGCTCGAGCGGGCGATCGCACTGGCGCGGGATGTTTGCGGCGAGGTAGGCATTGTTGGAGATGTCGCGAAGTTTGAGGGATATGGAAATGTTATTGCTGATTTGTATCCCGATTGCGGACCGCTGGCGGGGATTCATGCCGCTCTCCTTCATTCTTCGTTCGAACTGAATTTGATGCTGGCCGTCGACATGCCTTTCGTTACCCGTGAACTTCTTGAGTTTCTTTTCGCGGTGGCGAGTGAAACTGACGCGAGTGTGGTAGTTCCGCGGTCGGCGCGTGAATTTCAGCCGCTTTGCGCGGTGTACCGGCGCGATTTCGCGTCTGCCGCAGAGGAAGCTTTAAGGGCTGGGAAGTACAAAATCGATCCGTTGTTCGCTGGTATTGCGCTGCGAGTCGTCGAAGAACAAGAGCTGTCGCGAGTGGGATTCTCGGAGCAGGTATTTTTTAACGCCAATACGCCGGAAGATCTTCGTGTTGCCGAGAAACAGCGGTAGAGACGCGGCACACCGCGTCTCCACGGACGAAGACTCTTGAGAACAAGCGGCCTCTCGTGCCATGCTGTTGAAGATGGCGAACGACACGATCAACCCCTACATCGAATTTAAGAACGTCTACAAGGCGTTCGGTGACCGCACGATTCTGGACGACGTCAGCTTCGACGTTCTGCCGGGGGAGATGGTGTGCATCCTGGGGCGAAGCGGTGTTGGAAAGTCGGTGACGTTGCATAGCATCATGGGTTTTCTAAAGCCGGATGCTGGGCGGGTGATCGTGGCGGGAGAAGACATCACCGACTACCCTGAGCCGGAACTCGAGCGCATCCGCAAGAAAGATGTGGCGTTTCCGTTGCGTGAGCGAAGAGAGCTTTCGGAAGAGCAGATTCTGCAAGTGGTCGATGGACTGCTCGAGATGGTCGGGGTGAAGGAGATGCGCGATTTGCTGCCGTCGGATCTCTCGACCGGTATGAAGCGCTCGGTTGCGATTGCGCGCGCTCTGTCAGCGCAGCCGGAGTGCGTGCTATATGACGAGCCGACTACGATGGTCGATCCGCTCATGGGGCAACTGCTGGGCGATCTGATCGCACGTCTCAAGCTGCAATTGCACCTGACTTCGGTGGTCGTCACGCATGACATGCGGCTCGCCAAGAAGCTGGCGGATCGCGTTGTCTTCCTGCACGAGGCCCGGGTGATTTTCTTTGGGCCGTATAAAGAGATGGAGAAGTCGAATGAGCCGATCGTGCAGGAATTCTTGGAACTTGATGAATTGAAGCTGGAAGTGTAGTTGCTGTACCACGACTTTCACGTCTTTCCAGAGATGTAAGCATTCCTCATCATGCGTCGGACATCCGCCACTGCCCTCTGCTCAGTTGTCCTATCGCTGGCTTCGATCGGCACGGCCCAGAGCACATCACCTAGCACGGAGGTTGCCGCAGCGCTGAATCTGCTGGAAGAGGGTCGCACCCTCCTCGATGACAAACTTCTGTCCCAGGCGCGCGATATGTTGACCCGGCTTGCGCAACAGCATCCCGACAACGCCACTAACTTTTTTCAACTGGCTCGTGCGGATCGGTATCGGGTCGAGGCCTATTCCATCCACGGCGACGACAAAAACGCTGAACGCGCTCTGGACGAAGCCGTTGCCAACATTCAGCAGTCGCTCAAGGTCAACGAGAAGTCCGCTGAAGCACACAGCCTGTTAGCGGATCTCTATGGCAGGAAGATTTCTTTTGGCATCGCAATATTTGCTGGGCCGAAGTATGGTCCTAAGATTCAGGCAGAAAATCAGCGAGCTCTTGAACTCGACCCGAACCATGCAGCCGCGTTTGCCAGCCGAGGCCGGCAGTTCTTGGAATCACCGAAAATCTTTGGCGGCGACATTGACAAGGCAGTTGCGGATTTTCGCAAAGCAACGCAGCTTGACCCCAAGTCCGATGAGACATTCGTGTGGCTCGCGATCGCACTACGCAAGAAAGGTGACAACACTGGCGCGGACGCGGCAGTTCGTGAGGCGTTGCGACTGAACCCGAGAAGCGTCTTCGCGAATCACGCCAAGAAATAGATCGATATTTATAAGGGACAATTCAGAATCCCTGCCGCACCAGATCCTCGATCTTCAGCGAGCTTCCCTTCGATTCGCGTCCAAGCATCTTCTCGACATACTTCGCGATCAGGTCGGCTTCGATGTTTACTGGGTCGCCGGGATTCAAGGAACCCAGATTAGTCATCTCGACGGTGTGCGGGATGACCGCGACGGTGCAGCGATTGCCTTCAAGTTTGGCGATTGTCA
>QIAJ01000137.1 GCA_003225495.1 Acidobacteriota bacterium | reverse complement strand
AAGCAGTGCTGCACCGCGGCTCCTGCGGACAATGCAATGCCGGCAAGGGACGCCCGACGGGACACGACGCGAATCATTCGCGCTGGCATGGTCCGTATGGCAATCTGACAGAGGCTCGAAGCGCAACACATCAGATGGCTGGAGTGCTGATTCGCAGCGAATGCAAGTGCGTGGCATGAAGTACTTTGCTCTGCGCTGCCACGTGCGACTGTCTTAAGAATTTTTGGGTAGGGCATGACTTCAGCCCTGCGCAGATGAGCGACAAGAACGGGCTTTCGCCCCTGAGGCTCCATCCTTACGACTCCCGAAAGCAATACCATATCCCTCATCGAAATGAAGTCTGCGATCGAGCAGCTCTCGACGGCCGAATCCGTCGGCGATGCGGTCGAGGTCCGCCGCGTCTTTTTCGATTTTCGTGCGCGACTCACCCGCGGCGAGATCCGTGCCGCAGAGAAAATTAATGGACGCTGGGCAGTCAACACCTGGGTCAAGCAAGGCATCCTGCTTGGCTTCCGCATCGGAGAACTCAAGGAGATGGCCGAAGGGAGTGTCTTTTCTTTTGTCGACAAAGACACCTTCCCCTCCCGCCGCGTCGTGCTCGGTGATCTTGTGCGAGTGGTGCCGGGGGGGTCGACGATTCGCGAGGGAGCTTACGTTGCGCCTTCGGTCATCTGCATGCCCCCAATGTTTATCAATGTCGGGGCGTTCGTGGATGAGGGGACAATGGTCGACTCGCACGCGCTGGTAGGCTCCTGCGCGCAGATCGGCAAGCGGGTACACCTCAGTGCTGCCGCCCAAATCGGTGGTGTACTGGAGCCGGTCAATGAGGCACCGGTCATCATCGAAGACGATGTTCTCGTCGGGGGCAACTGCGGAGTCTTTGAAGGGACGCTCGTACAGCAGCGCGCCGTGATCGGAGCAGGTACGATTCTCACACGCTCCACGCCCCTCTATGACCTTGTCCGCGGAGAGATCCACCGCGCCGTCGGAGACTCGCCGCTGGTCGTCCCGGAGAATGCCGTGGTCGTTCCTGGTTCTCGCGCGGTCAAAAAAGGGAAGGGCGCGGGATGGAACTTGTCGCTCTACACGCCGGTAATTGTCAAATATCGCGACGAGAAAACTGAGCGCGGAATCGAGTTGGAAGAGTGGCTACGGTAAACGACGACCTTCATTCTACCTACAACGCCTTCAAACTCACTGGCTGGCCGATTCACTCGGTGCGCGCCCTGTAATAAAGCCGACTGCAACACCGCCCAATCCTCCAATAAGAACCCCCAACACCATCAGGATGATCGTTTGCTCCAACAGCTTGGGCCGCCGATGAGTTGCCATATTTCCTTCCCTCGCGCCCCAAGGGTGATTCATTCTTACCAAACACAGCTCGCCAGATAAAGTTGTGGCAGCTCCAAAGAGGCCTTCAGTGTTTTTGAGGATTCAGAGGAAAGTTGGCGAAGAAGAGGCCCGTAGGTGAACGGTTACCGGGTTGGCAGACTCGCCTGTTCTTCCGCGAACTTGTGCCGTGCCACAAGATGTTTGGCTCGAAAATGAGCCCTCGCCCGCTCGCCCCACGCCCGAACAAAATAGTAATTAAGCGCGCATCCGATCGCGGAGCTGGTAATTGGGATCAGGCGTCCCGCCCATTTTTCGACAATCTCACCACTGGCCCGCGTGGCGATGCGCTGAATCACTTTCGGCACGAATCGCTTGACGACTCGCTTCTCCAATAGTTCGCGGCTGATATCGACTCCGGCGGCGCTGGCGGCGGCGATCCAGAGTTCGGCAATCTCCTCCTCGGTATTCATCTCGAAGCCGTAAATCAAGCTGAGCTTCTGGATCGTCCGCATGGTAATCGCTGACAAGATACCGAGATCCGGCACGATCGTGATAAATCCGCCCAGTCCAAAACCGGCGCCCTCGGCCGCCGCCATCTTCATGCCGCTGCGGATAACCGACGCGGCCACTTCGTCCAGTTGCTGTACTTCAAGTGTGTGAACACCACGAAAGCTGGCGATCGGCAGTCCGTAACCCGCGCGCAGCTCGACAAGAAAGCGCGCAGGATCGACCCTGACTGTTTCATATGCGCGAGTGAGCCCGCCTCGGATCGCGCCTTCGGCACGCCGTCGCTGCCAGGATTTTTTCTCGATTTCGGGCATATTTTAATCGCAGTCTAACAGTCCGTGAAGCGCCGGTAGTCTCAATCTTCGGTCTTGGATTGTCGCTTTTGGATACCTGTTGCCTGCCGCAAACTCACGGCGGGTTTAACCTACTGTGCTAGCATCATCTTTCCGATGCCATCTGGAAAACTGCACATTGTTCCGCTCGGCGGTATGGGCGAGTTCGGTATGAACTGCATGGCCCTGCGCTGGGGAGACGACATCATCGTTATTGATGCCGGCCTGATGTTTCCCGAAGCAGAGCTGCTGGGCGTGGATATCGTTGTCCCCGATATTTCTTATCTGCTCGAAAATCGACAGCATGTTCGCGGCATCATTCTCACACACGGGCACGAAGATCATATCGGCGCGCTACCGTGGATACTGAGCGAACTCAATGTCCCTGTCTGGGGGACGGAATTCACACTCGCATACGTTGAAGATCGGCTGGATGAGCACCAACTCCTGGATGATGCCGACCTGCGCGAGATTCGACCCGGCGAACGCTTCAAGGTCGGCCCGTTTACGATTCATGCAATTCAAGTCACTCACAGTCTGGTGGACTGCGTGGCTCTGGCCGTCCACACGCCTCTGGGGGTAGTGCTGCATACCGGCGACTTCAAAGTCGATCCGACACCGACCGACAACCGGCTCTTCGACCTGCACGCCTTCGCTGAGTATGGCAAAGAAGGTGTGCTGCTGCTCCTTCAGGACTCGACCAACGTCGAGCGCAAAGGCTACACGCCCAGCGAGCGCAGCGTGCGTCGGAAGTTCGATGAAGTCTTCTCGCATACCCAGCGACGGCTCTTTATCTCTTGCTTCTCATCATCCATTCACAGAATCAAGCTGGCCGTGGACGTAGCCCGCGAACACGGTCGCAAAGTCTGCTTCATAGGCCGCTCGATGGTGAATTCGTCCGAAATTGCCGAGGACCTGGGCTACATCCAGATTCCCGAAGGTCTGCTGATTCAGCCCGGGGAAATGAAGAACTACGCCCCCGAAAAAGTCTGTGTCATGATCAGCGGGACACAGGGCGAGCCAATGTCCGCGCTCTCGCGAGCGGCGGTCGATAACCACAAGCACGCCAAGATTGAGAAGGGGGACACGGTTGTTCTCTCCTCGCGCATCATTCCCGGCAATGAGAAGGCGATTTACCGCATGGTGGATCACCTGTTCCGCCGCGAGGCGCATGTCATTTACGACGATGGCTCGTATCCGCCCGTGCACGTCAGCGGACATGCCAGCCAGGAAGAGCTAAAACTGATCATTAACCTGGTGCGGCCAAAGTATTTCGTCCCGGTTCATGGCGAATATCGTCAACTCAAACTGCATGCCGAATTGGCGCGTACCATGCACAGCGCGGTCGGAAGCGTGATGCTGATCGAGAGCGGCGACGTCCTTGAATTCGACGAACTAGGCGCACGCAAGGCCGGGCGCGTCAACATTGGTCGTGTCTGCATCGACTCCGGTTCGCGCACCGATGTCGTTGAGGATCTCGTAATCAAGGATCGGCGCCACCTCAGCGAAGACGGCTTTGTCCTCCCCATCATCGCCATCAACAAACACACCGGACGAGTCGAAACTTCGCCGGAGATTGTCACCCGCGGATTTAATCCCGGCGACAACGGTCTCCTCGAACGCGCGAGAGAGATTGTCATGGAGACTCTCGAGCAGTCGAGCAATGAAGAAAAGGCAGACTACGGCGTGATCAAAGAGAAGATCCGCGCGGACTTGAAACGGTACATCTCGAAGCAGACACAACGGCGGCCGTTGATTATGCCGGTAATTCTAGAAATCTAGAAGACGCGGCGCCACCCTTCCAGCTACAATTCCCGCCACTTGGATTTAGGTTCGCGTCAAAGGGCTATGGCTCCAAAGAAATCCTCTAGTACAAGCCTTTTCTCCCGTCGAGAGGTCTTGCGTCTCTTAGGCGTCGGTTTGGCAGGCACAGTCTTGCCTGGCGCGGGAGCGTTTGCGCCACCGTCTGATGCCCGCCGCGTCGATGTGATCGTAGTCGGTGCCGGCATGTCCGGACTCGCCGCCGCCCGTACCTTGCGACGCCAGGGCAAGAAAGTTGTGGTCTTGGAGGCGCGTGACAGGGTGGGTGGGCGTGTTAAGGCCGGTAAGCTAGCCGGGCACACCATCGATCTGGGCGGCATGTGGGTAGGCCCGACGCAGACTCGTTTGCTTGCTCTGCTGCGCGAATACCGGATAGCTACGATGCCGCAGTATCTCAAGGGTAAGGGGATCGTAGATATCGCCGGCAAACGCACCACTCCCGAGGGCGAAGGCTTCGGCTTCGATTCTAGGGGGCAGGCCGAGTTCGATCGTGTTGTGGCCCTGCTGGACAATCTGAGCGCTGCCATACCGCCAGACGCTCCCTGGTCGGCGCCGCATGCCGATGAGTGGGACGACATCACTCTCGAACAATGGCATCGTGAGAATGTTCACAACGACGACGTCCTGCATTTCTTGACGTCGGAAGCGCGTGTCAACTTCACCGCCGAACCGTGGCAACTGTCATTTCTGTATTTCCTCTTTTATCTGAGATCTGGCGACAACTTCACAATGCTGGCCAGCTACGACAATGGCGCGCAGATGTATATAGTTCCGGAAAGCATGCACCAGGTCGCCGCGGCGATCGGAAACGAACTGGATGGCAACATCGTGTTCGGAGCGCCGGTCAGTGCCATTTCCCAGGATGCCATAGGTGTAACCGTAACGTCCGATCAGGGCGCCTGGCAAGCCGATCAGGGGATCGTGGCTCTGCCGCTGCCGCTTTCATCCCGCATTCGATATCAGCCGGCGCTACCGGCGGATCGTGACGCACTCTCGCAGCAAATGCCGATGGGATCGATCATCAAGTTGTGGATCGCGTATGAAAAGCCATTCTGGCGCGATCATGGCATGAACGGCTTGATGTTTACCGACGCTCCACCGTGCTCAGCAATTTCGGAAGCTACGCCTCCCTCAGGCAGCCCAGGATTTCTCGTCGGATTTATGGATGGCCGACGCGCTCTGAGATGGAGCGGACGTCCGATGGAGGAGCGCAAGAAACTCTTCACCGACATGATCGTCAACTATTTTGGTCCCGAGGGCGCCAAGCCGATCGACTACATCGATCAGGACTGGCCCGCCGATCCCTGGAGTCGAGGCTGCTACGGGCCATCCATGGGCCCGGGCGTGTTGACCACTCTGGGTACAGCACTACGAGCCAAATTCGGCCGCATTCACTGGGCCGGTACTGAAACATCCCCAATCTGGACTGGTTACATCGAAGGCGCGATTCGATCCGGCGAACGCGCCGCCGCCGATGTGCTCGCCGGTTCCAAGTCCGATGTGAAAAGCACGATAGAATTCTCCCGTCCGAGGAATTTCTTATCGTTAGCCTGAACGACATTCTCCAAGCACGAAAACGGCTCGAGGGCGTGGCCGTGCGCAGTGCTCTGTTCGAGTGGACGAGTCCGGACGATTCTCGCAGACTCTTTCTCAAGCTGGAAAATTTGCAACCGATGGGCGCCTTCAAATTGCGCGGCGCGTACAACAAGATCGTTTCTCTCAGTGACGATGAGCGCCGCCGGGGAGTGATCTCCTATTCGAGCGGCAATCATGGTCAGGGCGTCGCATATGCAGCAAGAGCACTAGGCCTGAAAGCAGTCATCGTCATGCCCGGCAATGCGCCGCCCAACAAGGTTGAGGCGACCACTGCTCTCGGGGCTGAGGTGGTCAAGGTTGGCCCGGGCAGCGAAGAACGTAGAATTCGGGCGGAGGAACTAGCGGCAGCACATGGCTACACCATCGTGCCTCCTTACAATGACGAAAAAATTATCGCCGGTCAGGGGACGACCGGTCTCGAGATCCTGGAACAGTTGCCGGACGTGGAAACCGTTTTCGCCCCGGTGGGCGGTGGCGGATTGATCAGCGGAATTTCCGCGGCCCTGAAGCTCAGCAAGCCCTCGGTAAAAATTATCGGCGTCGAGCCCGAACTTGCGGCCGATGCGCAAGCCAGTTTTCGCGCTGGGCACATCGTATCGTTCTCCCCGGAACAAGTGACGCAGACATTAGCCGACGGACTTCGCACGGAGAGTATCGGCGCTATCAATTTCGAACACATTCGGGCATACGTCGATGACATCATCACGGTGAAAGAGACCGAGATTCAACAGGCCATGCGTGCCCTAAGTGGACGAGCCGAGACTCTGGCGGAGCCGAGTGGCGCAACTGCGGTTGCGGGATTTCTTTTTCATGCCGACGAATTGCCGCGAACCAGAATGAATGTGGCTGTCATCAGCGGTGGAAATATCGATCCGAAACTGCTGGCGGAGATTAGGAGCAAATGAAATTGCAGAGGTTACCGGGGGCGTTTTGACGCGCTGGCTCGATCAGTTTTTTCAACTTTCGCAACACAAGACCACCGTCCGTCGTGAGGTCGTCGCTGGGTTGACAACCTTTTTCACGATGGCCTATATCGTGGCGGTCAATCCGGCGATCCTCAAAACTGCCGGGATGCCCCTCGATGCGTCCGTCACCGCGACCATTTTGACCGCCATTTTCGGCACACTGCTGATGGGGCTGTATGCGAAGCGTCCATTCGCAATTGCGCCTTATATGGGTGAAAACGCGTTCATCGCCTTCACCGTCGTTCGCGTACTCGGATTCAGCTGGCAAAGCGCGCTGGGCGCGGTGTTGCTGGCAGGAATCATTTTCATCCTTCTGACAATCTTCCGCCTGCGCAAGTGGATGGTGGAGGCGATCCCCGCAACGCTTCGATACAGTTACGCGGTCGGCATCGGCCTGTTCCTTACTTTCATCGGGCTTAACCAGACTGGCATCGTCGCTTTAGGTTTTCCGGGATGGCCATCTTCGGTTTCATGCTGATGACGGTCCTGTCGATTCGCCGCTTCCCCGCTGCGATTCTGACGGGCGTGCTGGCAACTGCCCTACTCTCGTTCGTGACCGGCGTTACTCCCGCGCCCACAGCGTGGCTGAGCCGGCCTCCCAGCCTTGCACCCGTCTTCCTAAAGCTTGATCTCCACAGCATCTTCACGTGGGGATTCTTTCCCGTTGTGTTGACGATTTTCGTGATCGCATTCGTGGACACGATGGGCACGCTCATCGGAGTCTCTGCGCGAGCGGGATTTCTCGACAAAGACGGCAATCTGCCGGATATCGAACGGCCAATGATGGCCGATGCGCTGGCCACGACCTTCGCGGCCCTGGTCGGTACGACTACTTCGGGAGCATTCATCGAATCGGCAACGGGCGTCGAAGCTGGGGGCCGTACAGGATTGACGGCAGTCACGACGGCACTCTGTTTCATCGGAACGCTTTTTCTTGCGCCCTTTATTTCTGCAATTCCTCCGCAGGCTTACGGGCCGGCTTTGGTGTTCGTGGGCTTGTTGATGTTAGCGCCGATCAGGCTCATACCCTTCGACGACCTGACTGAACTCGTTCCAGCCTTCGGTGTAATTGCGCTCATGGCGTTCACCTACAACGTGGGAATCGGCATGACCGCAGGCTTTGTCCTATACCCTTTTTGCAAACTGAGTTCGGGACGCCTGAATGTTCTTCGTTTTTTATCCGTACACTTGATAATTAAGAAATCGATAGAACTCTATGATTCGCTTTGGTATTGCAGGCTTTGGATTGCATGCTGTTCGGCGATTAATGCCCGGATTTGCGCTGGCGAAAAACTGTACAGTAGTTGCGCTCTCACGTCGCGATCCCCAAAAAGCGCAAGAGGCTTCGGCTCAGTACAACATTCCTCACGTCTTCGCTTCGACAGAAGAATTGTGCCGATGTCCGGACGTAGATGCAGTTCTGGTTACTACTCCGAACGCATCCCACCACGCCGACGTCCTTACAGCGGTTCGTTTGGGGAAGCCGGTCTTATGCGAAAAGCCGATGGGGTTGAACTCTGAAGAATGCGGTCAGATGGTGGAGGCAGCGAAAAAAGCTGGCGTGATTCTCGGAGTGGCGCAAATTTTCCGCTTCGAAGAAAGCACGCGAAGACTGCGAGAACGCATTGCTGCCGGCGAGATTGGCAATCCGCTTTTTGCGCGTGCGGAATTCTCATTCCTCGCGACCAGTCATGGACGTACTTGGATCAATGATCGCGCTATCTCGGGCGGAGGTCCGGTCGCCGATGTCGGCGTGCATTGCATCGATGCCCTGCGTTACATCCTTCAGGATGATGTGCGGCGCGTAACGGCAGTCGGTCGATCGGACGAAAGATCAGGAGATGTTGAGGCGGCTGCGATTCTTACACTTGAGTTTGGTCGAGGAGCTCTGGCCACCGTGCTCGTGTCAACGCGCGCTCAGTATCGCACTCCACTCGAGTTCGTGGGGGCCGACGGAACTCTGCGAGCTGATGACGGCCTTACGGTTGACCGTCCCATCACATTGGAACTGTGGCGCGAGCGAGAAAAAGTTGCCTCCGAAACTGTTTCGAACCAGTTCGCTTACGCACAACAGGTGGACAGTTTTTCCGCCGCAGTAGAACAATTGCAGCCCTTCCCGGTTCCCGGGGAAGAGGGTTGGCAGAACCAGATTATTCTTGACGCTGCGTATCGCAGCATAGCGTCGCGGAAGAGCGAAGAAGTGGCAGTCCTGAACAGCGGGAAGTAAACTGGAACAAAAGAATTTCGCGCGCAAATAAGAAGCGCCCCGGATTCAAAGAATCACGGGACGCCCGAACAGCCCTCCCCCAGAACTGCTCACCGCAAAGATACAAAAAAACAATTAGTAGGGGAACGCCACTTTAGAGGGGTGACTCGTGGCACGAAAGAGCCACTTGTCAGAACATTCATTCTTGGTAGGATTGGGCTTTCCGGTTGTTTTCAAGGTCCTGGAAGCTTGACGCGCATAGAGACTCTCGACCGCGGGTTCCGCGACCCATTTCCAGGAAATCAAGGTGGTTGTTGCAAGTGTGCATACATTTTCAGTTGTAGCACGGTTTAGTGAGCAAGTTTTGAATCTAAATCATTGAAAATAAACGTATAACACGAAAACTGGACTTTGGAATACCAGATGCACTGTAAAGCAACAGGCGACCTGCGCTTTAGCAGATTCTGCCCGTCGGGGTCAGGACTATTAAAGCGACGTTTTGGGAGGGCTTACAAATGAGGCGAGTGTTGGTTCTGGCACTGTTGGCATTAGCATTGCCGATGGCGGCGTGGGCGGATGGAATTGATCTGGTTAACCAGTTTGGCTCGATCTCAGTCTCCGCATCTGGCATTACATCGGTAGGTTCTCAACTCAAGCAATTCAATGCTGTTACGGCTACCCCGGGACACTCACTGGGTTCCGTTTCGTTCTCGACCGGCGCACTCATAAGCGGCAGCATTATGTCGGGAGGCACTTTCTCCGACGTCGGTTCCAGCTTTGTGATTATTGGAAGAGGTAATCAGACGCCGCACAAGGGCACGATCTTCAGTGGCGCGTTCGTGGGCCCCATCACTTGGACCCTCGTTTCTCAAAGCGGACAAAGCCTGACCTTTCAGCTGAGCGGCACAATCCAGGGGACGCTCTGGAATGGTCACTTCGTCTCGGGTACCACCACGCAGACTATCTATTCCGTCCCAGGGCAAATCGCGCAAGGGATTGGTCATATTCGCGTCGGCAACACCAGCATTCTCACTCCTGAGCCCGGCACACTGGGCTTGCTGGGAACTGGTTTGGTGGCGATTGCTGGTATGCTTCGTCGCAAGTTCGCAGCTGGCGCCTAGTCGAACGAAGTTTTTGGAAACACACTCAACTCATGGCCCCGCCGAATGGCGGGGCTTTTGATTTTGCAAGGATGCCTGTGCAGCACGCGTCACGCCTCTACGTCGCTTCCGAGATCCCTTCCCGAAACACTTGGAGAAGCGCGCACAGACCTTTTCGCCTTCATCACCACCTCAAGTCAAACTGTTACTGGCGTAACCGCACTCCCCGGGATAGGCGTTGACCTTACTTTGGAGCAAACCTACATTCATGCCAGGGGGTCGTATGAAGGATATCCATGAGGTTTTGCGCCGCAAGCAGGCGCAGTACGCACAGTTGGGCAAGCAGATCGAAATGCTGCAGCAAGCCGCCGAAAAACTGCGTGAAGTCGCGCCCCTGCTAGCCGAGAACGATGCAGAGGACGATAGCGCCGTGCTCGCAGAGGTTGACGACGATAGCAACGCTATGGCCGCCAAGGCAGGCGCGCAGTCTTCGTCGTCCTCAGCCAAGCCGGCACGTAGCACAACTCCGCGCTGGCCGTAGAGCGCAGGAGCGGGCAGGAGGGTCCGCTTCCATGATCTTGAAGGCATTGCTGGTATCGAAGGACGATGAGGCTGCCGAAACGCTGACACAAGTGTTGGCGAACTTCGGCGTCGCCGTGGACCGTTCCAGCGCGGCCGACGTAGCGGTGGCCCGGTTGGAAGAGGAACATTTCGACCAGATTGTCGTCGATTTTGACGATCCCGGTACTGCCTCGCTGGTTCTCGAAAGCAACCGCCGCCAGCCCAATGCTCAACAAGGGAATCCGGCGGTTACCGTTGCGCTCGTAGCGGAGGCGTCGCAAATTCGCGCGATTCTCGGCGCCGGTGCTCACTTTATCCTCGTCAAACCCATTACCCACGATCAGGCACAAGCTACCCTGCGGGCCGCGACTTCCCTGCTGAAGCGTGAACGGCGGCAATCGTTTCGGGTTCCGGTTCAGGCGCCCGTTTCGCTTCGCACCGAAGAAGCGCAGCATATCGAAGGCATTCTGCTCGACGTGAGCAGCGGCGGCATGGACGTGCTCTCCGCGAAGCCTTTTCCCTCTGCCGCCTTAACCCATTTTTCGTTCGATCTTCCTGACTGCAATGTTCAGGTTGAGGGCGACGCGGAAGTGGCTTGGAGCAGCGCAAACGGTCAAACCGGACTGCGTTTCCTGGATATGGACCCGCGGATGCGCGAGCAACTCGGAGACTGGTTAGCCGAGCATGCACAGGAAGCCTTGCCGGAAGAAGCCGACCCCGTGTCTCATTGCAAGCTGACCGACCTGAGTCTGGGTGGATGCTATGTGGAGACCGAGTCACCGTTTCCGCAATCTTCGGCGGTCGATCTTTGTTTAAAAGCCGCGAATATGGAGATCCATACCGAAGGGCTGGTTCGCGTGATGCATCCCGCGCACGGAATGGGAATTGAATTTCCCGCGCGCACAGATGAACAGCGTAAGAGCGTCGGAGAATTCATTGAATTTCTAACTAAGCAGCCCGGGGCCACGCCCGAATTGGAAATTTCGCCGCGGGCGCTACTCGCTAGTTCAGAAGAACTCAACACCAAAACAGAGCCAGGGGCAGAGAATGAAGATGCCCTTCTGGAACTGCTCCGTGCCGGCAGCCCTCTCGAACAGGTGCAATTCCTGGAAGATCTTCATCGCCAGCGAACCTCGGCCGACATCAGCCAGTAGCTTCCCTGTCCTGCTTTGATTCCACAAAAAACGGAAACCGACTCACCCGTGTGTCTAGCGCGACCCGATCCCTCACCTCAATGGCGTCACCTTACTGCAGAATTTCTCATGCAATGTTTTGCCTCGGTTAGTTCTTCGGGAAATCTTCAGATGCACTAGAATTGTCGTCCGGCGAACTGCTGAGAGTCCTCCGAATCGACTCGCCGCGTACCTCTCCAAATGGCGCTTCTGTCCCCCAAAATGCCGATTGTCCGACTGCTGGTGATTGGCGGCGTCTGTTTTTTGGCGATCACTCCCTTTTTCTGGCACGGATCTCCCTCGGGACACGATTTCGAGTTCCACATGTTTTCGTGGATGGAGGTTCTCGGCCAATGGAAGCAAGGCATCGCGTATCCCCGCTGGGCGTCACTAGCGCATTGGGGGTACGGAGAAGCACGCTTTCTGTTCTATCCACCTGCGTCCTGGGCGTTGGGCGGCGCTCTCGGGGCATTTCTACCCTGGAAGGTTGTCCCCGGGGCCTATTCGTGGCTTGCGCTTGTTCTCGCTGGCCTTTCCATGTACCGACTGGCCCGGGAATGGCTTCCGGGACGCGACGCTCTTTTTGCGGCCGCGCTTTATGCGGTGAACCCGTATCACCTCCTGATCGTTTACTGGCGAAGCGCGTTTGCGGAATTGCTGGCTGCGGCCCTGTTGCCTCTCTTGTTTCTTCGCATACTGCGGCTCAACCAGCCGGGCATTCGTCCAGTTCTGGGCCTCAGCCTGGTTTTGACGGCGGCTTGGCTCACGAATGCTCCCGCCGCCGTCATGATTCACTATTCGGCAGCAGCGCTGGCCCTCATTCTAGCGGTGGCGGCGCGGTCCTGGCATCCATTGACCCGGATGGCACTGGCGGTCGTTTTGGGGGCTGGATTGGCTGCTTTTTATCTGATACCTGCTGCATATGAAGAGCGGTGGGTGAACATCGGCGAGGTGCTCGCTCCGGGAGTGCGGCCGCAGGACAACTTCCTGTTCACGACCATCACGGATGCCGAGCACAATCGTTTTAACCTACTGGTTTCTGTGATCGCGGCGGCTGAAATCGTAGCGCTTGCGGCGGTAGCCTGGTTTTCACGGTCCTGGCGCCATCGGCAGAAACATGCCTGGCTCCTGTTGGCTGGCTGGAGTTGCATATCAGTAATTGCAATGCTCTCCCTCACGAATCCGCTCTGGCAGTACTTGCCTAAGCTTCGTTTCGTGCAACTGCCCTGGCGTTTTCTGCTGTCACTAAATTCAGCCCTCGCACTCCTGCTGACCATGGCTACCCGCCGATGGAGCATGCGGTCGCTGGCCTGTGCCGCACTACTGGCAGTGGTGACAATTGCCGGTTATCGAATCCAGCAACCCTGGTGGGACAAGGCTGCGGACGTCGAAGAGATGAGCGATGCTATTTCCGATGGCACGGGCTTCGAAGGCACGGATGAATATGTTCCAGCAGGAGCCGATTCCTACGACTTGAACAAGAATCAGCCCCAGGTTGCAGATACTGATGGCCACCCGCGGCTAACGGAGAATCTGCATTGGGGGGCGGTTGAAAAACACTTCGTTGTGCGTACCAGTGCACCCGGTCTCATAAGCTTGCGACTCTTCAACTATCCTGCGTGGGAGGTCATCGTAAACGGGGACCGCATCAAAACTCGCGGGCGCGAGTGAAGTCAACATCCACTTCGGTCGAACACCAGACCGCACGCTTGGCGGCGGCATTTCTGTACTCTGCTGGGCGGTATTTCTAATGGCTTGGATCAAGACGAAAAAGAAACCTGACCTCGACAAGGCGGCATGACAACGCATCGGATTCTTGTTGCTACGTCGAATCCTGGCAAACTGCGAGATTTCGCCGGGGTGGCTGAGGCTCATGGAGTGTCGATCGAGATGGTTCCTGATTTCTCTTCTTTGACCCAGGTTGTGGAAGACGGAGCCACGTTCGACGCGAATGCACGCAAAAAGGCCGAAGCCTATAGTCTCGCGGTTCCGGGAGAGTTGATTCTGGCGGATGACTCAGGTCTGGAGATCGATGCGCTGGGCGGAGCGCCCGGAGTCTACTCCGCTCGCTACGCAAGCGCCGACCCTCACAAACTGGACAGCAATGTCAAAGACGAAGCGAACAACGCGCGCGTGCTACGCGAACTCAATGGCATTCCCATGGAGAAGCGCACTGCGCAATTTGTCTGCGTATTGGCCGCCGCACGGGACGGCACGACGATGAACACTTTCCGCGGTGTCGTTGAGGGTGTAATTCTGGATTTTCCCCGCGGACACAACGGTTTCGGATACGACCCTTTGTTTTATTTTCCGCAGGCCGGGAAAACATTGGCCGAGTTGACCGCAGTTGAAAAATCTCGCTATAGCCACCGGGGCGCGGCCTTCCGTCGATTTCTGGAATGGCTGAACTCTGGCAACCCCGGATCCACATAGGCAAGGAATTATTGTTTCACCCAGCGTCCGAGCGTCGGAATATTTCTTGTGAATGACTTCGCGAGAAAGCCTGGGATGTGCATCTCTTTCATCTTACCGCGAACTTTCGCGACCATCTGGTCTGCCGTCAGGTCGGGATCAGTGAACCTCCCGTCGGCATAGCAATGACTGCAATACTGGCTGGATTTCCTTCCATCGGCCTCGGTCCCTCCAGACTTCTCATCCTTGGACAATGGCATCCCGCAACTCTGACAATATGGCCCCTTCGGCTTGAACATTCTGTCCCTCCGGCGGCAAACATTCTAATCCACCCTGCTCGAAAAAAAAGCCGCTCGGCGCAATTTAACGCGTCCAGCTTTCTTGACTCCTCACTCTGTCAACCAACATAATAAAAGGTTCGCTTCTTGATTCTGGAAGTTTAAGGAACAGCCGCCTTTGGCTTCATCCGTTCAGTCTGTACCTTCGAAGATCAAGCCGGGAGTTGCGCCGCTCCGCGCTGGCGTTGGGACGTCTTTTCTCCTCCGTCGACTGCATTCGCTCAGCGGCGTCATACCAATCGGCCTGTTCCTTGTTGAACACTTCATATCAAATGCCGAGGCTTTCAAGGGGCCGGCAGCCTATACCAGGCAAGTCGAGTTCCTGAACGGTCTGCCCTTCGTCGTTGTCTTGGAATTATTTGGGATCTGGCTGCCGATTCTTTACCACGGCCTTTACGGCGTATACATCTGGTATCGCGGAGAATCGAACACCATCGACTATCCCTGGACCGGCAACTGGCTGTTTGCGGCGCAGCGCTGGACTGGTATCGTTTCGCTCGTCTACATCGCCCAGCACACCTACCATCTGCGCTTTACGGGCGTGCATCTGCCCACACATCCGGCGGCGGCGTTCGCAAAGGTGCAGGGAGAATTCCAGAATCCGTGGATGATCGCGTTCTATGTCGTGGGAATCGTGGCGGCATCATGGCATTTTTCTTACGGCCTTTGGCTATTCGCAGCAAAGTGGGGCATTACCACAGGCGAAACTGCCCGCCGCCGCTTCGGGTATGTCTGCCTTGTGCTGGCGATTGGACTGGTGGCGATCGGGATGATGGGTATGTCCGGCTTTTTCAGAACTCCATATCATCCGCTGGACCCGAATGCATCGACCGAAAATATTGTGGTGCGCTGACAACTTCGCTTTCCTTGGATAGTTGGAATTTCATCGATGGCAGCAACTCCTAAAATCGTTGTCGTAGGTGGCGGGCTCGCAGGTCTCGCGGCCGTAATCAAGATCGCCGAGATGGGCGGCGAGGTTGACCTCTTCTCAATCGTCCCGGTTAAGCGTTCGCACTCGGTCTGTGCGCAGGGCGGCATCAATGCAGCCAAAAATTTGAAGGGCGAAGGCGATTCCACCTGGCAACACTTTGACGACACCATCTACGGCGGAGACTTCCTCGCCAACCAGCCTCCGGTGAAGGCAATGTGCGAAGCGGCGCCCGGCATCATCGACCTGCTCGACCGTATGGGAGTGACCTTCAATCGGACTCCCGAAGGGCTGCTCGACTTTCGCCGATTCGGCGGCACATTGTTCAACCGAACAGCATTCGCCGGCGCAACAACTGGACAGCAACTGCTCTACGCCCTCGATGAACAGGTGCGTCGTTATGAATCCGAAGGAAAAGTAAAGAAATACGAGCACTGGGAATTTCTCTCGGCCGTGCTCGACGGAACCCGCACCTGCCGGGGCATTTGTGCGATGGATTTGCGGACTATGGAAGTGCGCCCTTTCCCTGCCGACGCCGTTATCGTAGCCACCGGAGGCATCGGCGCGATCTTCGGCAAGTCGACGAACTCCGTGGTCTGCACCGGATCGGCGCAGTCGGCGCTCTATCAGCAAGGCTGCTACTACGCGAATGGCGAGTTCATCCAGGTACATCCCACATCAATTCCCGGCGAAGACAAGCTGCGTCTCATGTCTGAGTCGGCGCGTGGCGAGGGTGGACGCGTGTGGGTACCCAAAACTCCGGGCGACCAGCGCGATCCGAAGAGCATTCCACAAAGCGAACGCTGGTACTTCCTGGAAGAGTGGTATCCGAAATACGGCAACCTGGTGCCGCGCGATGTGGCCACGCGAGCAATTTTCAAAGTTGTCTACGAACACGGCCTGGGGATCGAGGGCAAGCCGATGGTTTATCTCGACCTGACCCACATCGATCGCAAGGTACTCGACCGCAAGCTCGAAGGCATCCTCGAAATCTACGAAAAATTTGTCGGTGATGATCCGCGCGACACGCCCATGAAGATTTTCCCCGGCATGCATTACACCATGGGCGGGCTGTGGGTGGACTACAAGCAGGCGACCAACGTTTCCGGCATCTTCGCGGCGGGCGAGGCCGAATATCAATATCACGGCGCTAACCGACTGGGTGCCAACTCGCTGGTGTCGTGCATTTACGGCGGATTCGTCTCCGGCCCAGCGGCCATACAGTATGCGCGTGGGATGAAGAAGTCCGATACCAACGGCCACTTCGACGCCGAGCGCAAGCGTCAGCAGGACATCAATTCCGGCCTGATGAATACGGATGGCAAGGAGAATCCCTTCCTGATCTGGCGCGAGTTGGGCGAGCTCATGACGAAAGACTGCACGGTCCTTCGTTACAACAAGAATCTCGTCCAGACCGATGCGAAATTAGTCGAATTGTTGGAACGCTTCCGGCGGGTCAACCTGAGCGATCGAACGCAATGGGCGAACACAACTGTGGCATTTGTCCGCCAGCTCTACAACATGCTGCAACTTTCGCGAGTGATCGCGCAGGGTGCGCGCCTGCGGGATGAATCACGCGGTTCGCACTACAAACCGGACTTCCCCGATCGCGACGACAAGAACTGGATGAAAACAACGAAAGCAACGTTTGCGCCCGATGCCGACGAGCCGAAATTTGAGTTTGAGCCAGTGGATGCGTCGCTGATTCCGCCGCGGCCCAGGAAGTACGATGTGGCGAAGTAACAGTGGTAATCACGATGGTTAATCAACCAGACAGAGAAGAGCCTGGACGTCCAATCTGGCAATCACGCGGCAGGACTGACACTTGGCCCGTTGGGACTGTTAATTTCGAGCCATGCCTTGCGGAGACGAGCTCAATAAATAATGGCCAATAAGACCATAATCATAAAAATCAAACGCCAGCTCACTCCCGACGCCACACCGGCGTGGGAAGAGTTTGAGGTCCCCGACCGTCCGGGAATGAATGTCACTTCGGCCCTGATGGAGATTGCGGCCAATCCCGTCACCCGAAATGGCAAGCAGACGACGCCCGTGACTTACGATGCGAACTGTCTGGAAGAAATCTGCGGTTCCTGTGCCATGCTGATCAACGGACGCGCTCAGATGGCGTGCTCTTCCCTGCTTTACAAGTTCGATCAGCCGATCAAGATAGAACCGCTGTCAAAGTTTCCGGTTGTCCGCGACCTATCGGTTGATCGGAGCGTGCTCTTCGAGAACCTGAAGAAGGTCAAAGCCTGGGTGCCGGTGGACGGAACATACGACCTCGGCCCCGGCCCGCGGCTGACCGTCGACGAACAGGAGGAATCCTACCCGCTCTCGCGGTGCATTTCTTGCTGTTGCTGTATGGAGGCCTGCCCGCAATTTAACGAGTCCACGGGATTCGTGGGGGCAGCAGCGATCTCGCAGGTACGACTCTTCAATACCCACCCCACCGGTAAAGCGCTGGCCCGCGAGCGACTGTCGGCCCTTATGGGCGATGGCGGTATCCACGAATGTGGCTATGCCCAGAATTGCGTCGAGATCTGCCCGAAGGACATCCCGCTCACAAAGTCCATCTCCGAGGTAGGCGGACAGGTTATGAAACAGGCGATCGGAGATCTCTTCAGGAAGTGAAAGCTAAATTGTGCCGTTTTATTTGCCTTATTTCACGCGACCAATCACAATTGAGCGCACGGGTGTTTTCTGACCTGATGACTGCAAACCCAATGCTGGAGCCTCGTTTGGCCCGTAACCGGTTACTGGTAACTCTCCTCCGTAACCGTTTTCAGGCTGATTCCTGCGACTGAAACTTGACGGAGTGGGTTAGAATGACCACACCTTCTGGATCATTGGGCTTGTCCCAAGGTCCGGCAGCTTTCTCTAATGACGCAACAGGTATCGCGGTCTAGATCGCTTTGCACGCTCTTCGCCACCTTGATCCTGGCGCAGGGAGCGGCTTTTGCGTTGCACAGCACGGAACCGAATCGCGCTACCATTGCCAAGTCCCGTCATAAGATTCATCAGGCTCATCATCGTCGGCGCCTGGCGTGGAACCCACTTTTCAGGCCTTCACACGATTCCCTGCTGCGTCAGAATGAAGAAATCGATCGCATTGACTTGCCGCGCATCCAGGACGATGACGAACTGGAAGCATTAAAGGCTGCACACTCTCTTGTTCCGATCGTAGAAAGCGAATCGCTGAAGATCGAGCACCGACTGGAGCCTGCCCGCCGTTATTGCCGTCCGTGGACGCGCGACTTCGTCGAGGATCTTGGCCAGGCTTACTACCACCAGTTCCACGCTCAGATCCAGGTCAACTCAGCCGTGCGCACCGTCAAGGTTCAGCAGAAACTGCGCCGTCATAATCGCAATGCCGCTCCAGCGGACGGCGACACGGCGTCTTCACACCTCGCGGGTGTCACGGTTGACCTGCAGCGCCGCGGCATGACCAAGCAGCAGGTACGCTTCGTCGAACGCTATTTGTTCTACCTGCGCGAACTAGGATTGGTTGAACCGGAAGAAGAGCGTCGCCACTGGTGCTTTCACGTAATGGTTTCCGATCGCTATGCCGATTGGCGCCAGAGCCAGACCATCGTTCCGCGCTTGCCCGCGCAGGAATCGGAAATCGCCGTCACCGGCTCAAACTAGCTCTCGTTAACCAGCTTGTCGCATGATAATCCTCATGGCCGGTCTTCCTGGAACCGGCAAGTCCACAGTGGCTCGAGGCTTGGCGAAAAAAACTGCCGGCTGTGTTCTGAGCAAAGATGAGATTCGGGGCGCTCTGTTTGCGCCGGACGACATCGAATACTCCACGGCCCAAGACGACTTCTGCATGGAGATCATGCTCCAGGCAGCTTCTTTTTTGTTGCAGAAGGATTCCAATCGCAAAGTTTTTTTGGATGGTCGGACATTTTCGCGCCGATACCAGATCGACAGAGTTCTTCACGTCTCCAATGAACTGGCTCAGCCTTGGAAAATCCTGGAATGTACTTGTTCCGAGGATTCCGCGCGTGTCCGGCTGGATGATCCGTCGCACCTCGCGCGTAACCGAAACTTCTCGTTATATCTGGATGTGAAGTCACGCTTCGAGCCTATCGAATACCCAAAGACTGCCATCGATACCGATCAGCCGCTGGAGGACTGCGTCCGGCAAGCGCTGGCATCTTTGTCCTGATTGTGGGCGGTCGCCTCGTATAGAATCCTTTTTCGCCTATGAATACCCGAACTGTGTGGCTTCCTCTGCTGCTCGCCGCTTCTGTTATTCCTGCCCTTTCTCAGGATGCTGGTCCGGCTGTTAGCGCCAAGGCGCGCCAGATTTACGAGTCGGCGCTGGTAATTGATACACACGCCGACACGCCCCAACGCTTCCTCGACGAGAACTTCGACATTGGCTCGACCGATCCCAAAGATCACGGCCACATCAGCCTCGACAAAGTAAGAGCGGGCAACCTGGGCGCTGAGTTCTTTTCTATCTGGGTAGAGCCGGAAACGAATCAGGGCCACTTCGCGACGCATACACTCGACCTGATCGACTCCGTCTATGAGCAAGCGGCACGGCACCCGGATCGCATGATGATGGCCTTCAGCACGGACGACATCGAACGCGCGCACAAACAGAAAAAGCTGGCCGCGCTCATGGGCATCGAGGGCGGTCATTCGATTGAAAACGATATTCATGTGTTGCGCGATTTTTACCGTCTCGGCGTCCGTTACATGACTTTGAGCTGGTCGAATACTAACGAGTGGGCCGACTCCTCCGGTGACATCAACAATCCCAAGATCGAGCACCACAACGGCCTCAGCGAATTCGGCAAGCAGGTGGTGCACGAGATGAACCGGCTCGGCATGCTGGTGGACATTTCGCACGTCGCAGATAAGACGTTCTACGACACGATCGCAGTGACCAAGGCCCCGGTGATTGCGTCCCATTCTTCCGCACGCGCTCTGACGAATCATCCGCGAAACATGACGGACGACATGCTGCGCGCAGTGACCAAGAACGGCGGAGTGGTGCAGGTAAATTTCTACGATGCTTTTATCGACGAGGACTATCGCAAAGCCGCCGAAGCGCAGGCCAAAGATCGTGACGCAGCTGTCAAGGCGTTCAACGATGACATGAAAGCCGCTGGAAAGACGGTCACCTATCTCGATAACGACCGCATCGAGCGCGAGTGGGCGGCGAAGATTCCTCGGCCTCCCTTCAAATCACTGATCGATCACATTGACCACATCGCAAAGGTTGCTGGTGTCGATCACGTCGGCCTCGGCTCAGACTTCGACGGGGTGAGCGGTGCGACACCGAAGGGGATCGACTCCGCGGCCGATCTACCGAAGATCACCCAAGCCCTGCTCGATCGCGGTTACAGTGCTGACGATATCCGGAAGATTCTCGGTGGGAATATTCTGCGCGTGTTCCGGGAGGCTGAACGGGTCAGTCGTGAAATGCAATCGACTGCAAATCGTTAACGCCCAAGACAGGCGAGTACCTTGTGTACAATTGTTGGTTACCCAAACATCCAAGGAACACTATGCGAACAACTTGCTGCATGCTTGCTCTGATAACATTCACTTCCCTGCTCGGCATCGGCCAAACGGCGCCCGCCGCGAAACCGCCCGTCCGAACGGCGGTTCCGTCACCCAGCGCCGGGCCGGTGGCCGTAATCCATACCAGCGTCGGCGACATGCGCTGCCAGCTTTTCGACAAAGAGGCCCCTATCGGCGTGGCAAATTTCATCGGACT
>QIAJ01000136.1 GCA_003225495.1 Acidobacteriota bacterium | reverse complement strand
GGGTTCCGATACTTTCAGGGTGGGCACCCTACGCCGACGGCCGAGTCAATACAGGCTGCCGATGCCATTCTGAAGTCGCTGAACTCTCTTAATGCGGCATCGCTTGTCATCTTCATGATTTCCGGCGGTAGTTCGGCAATTGTCGAAAAGCCGATGGATGACGAGATTACCTTGGCGGATCTTTCGGAGAGCTATCGTGTGCTTGTTCATTCCGGAGCGCCGATTGCGGAGATCAATGCGATTCGTAAACATCTGTCGGCGGTGAAAGGTGGAAGGCTAGCTCAGGCAGGTTATCCTGCACAGCAGGTCTCAATTTTGGTCTCTGATGTTCCCGATGCCACGCCGGATGCGCTGGCTTCAGGGCCGACGATGCCTGATTCCACTTCGATCGGCGACTGCGAACGGATTGTCGCGAAGTATGGACTGATGGAGCAGTTTCCAAAATCGGTGGGCGATATCTTTCGTCAACACATACTCGAAGAGACTCCGAAATCCGATGACCCGGCTTTCGTCCGTTCGCGCTGGTGGACGGTGCTGTCGAATAAGGATGCGGTCGAGGAGGCGAGTGCAGCGGCGGCTCGTGCGGGATTTGCTGTCGAGGTAGACAATTCGTGTGACGACTGGGATTACCAAAAAGCTGCCGACTATCTTTTGCAGAGAGTGCGCGAACTGCGAAAGTCTGTGTCGCGAGTGTGCCTGATCTCCGGAGGTGAAGTGACGGTCAGCGTGCAAAATGGCGGCGTGGGAGGCCGCAACCAGCAGTTCGCGCTAGCTTGCGCGGAAAAGATTGTCGGGGAGGACATTACGGTTCTGAGCGGGGGCACCGATGGAGTCGACGGCAACAGTCCGGCGGCGGGCGCTGTCGTGGACGGTCTTACGGTCGAGAGAGCGGGCGGCCTGGACGCGGTCCGAGGCGCGCTTGCCAGATTCGATGCCTACCCTTTATTTGATACCCTCGGCGACGCTATTGTGACTGGACCGACCGGTAACAACCTGCGCGACCTGAGAATAGTGCTTGCCCACTAGCGGTTGGAAGTGCAAGTTTTCGACTCAGGTAGACGCTGCCAGGCAAGGCTTCATGACAAATCTTGACCTGGATTTCCGCCCGCAAGGTAGCGTGATGTCTTTTGCCCGCATCCAACATCTTGTACTTGAGGAGGTCAGTTCTTGAAAGGGATAAGTTCGATTTCAATCCGCCTCGCGGTTGTTGCTTGCGCGACAATTTTGGCGTTCTCCATCTCCGCGGCCGCGCAACCGCAAATCGACGTGGCTTTCGGCGTGAGTACGGTAACGGCACCCTCGGCCAGTGAGGCCGACAGCAATCACACGCCACAGTCGCTGACGGGAGGAGCTTATCCCAGCTTCAGCGCCGATGTTCTGTTTTTCAAGAATATTGGGATTCAGGGGGAATTCGCATGGAAGGCGAGCCGCGGCGATTGGCAGGGAGTCCAACCTTACCGCCCGATGTTTTACGACTTCAATACGATCTTCGTGCCGAAAATCGCCAGCCGCACGTATTTGGAAATGATGGCGGGGATCGGTTCCGAGGCCACGCGTTTTTATCAACCCTTTCAGATTTGTGATTTCAATACCTGCAAGAACTTCGTGACCATTAACCATTTCATGGGGCACTTCGGGGTTGGGCTCAAAGCATATCCGTTCAAGAACTTCTTTGTCCGGCCTGAAGCGCACCTTTACCTGGTGAATGACAATCAGGAATTCAGCTCCGGACGCGCCGTACGCTACGGCGTTTCCATCGGCTACACTTTCGGCGGAAGGTGATCCAGACAGAAGCCGTTGAAACGGGTGGCTACGGCGTCACCCTTCGCTGTTTCGCAGCCTGCGTTGCCGCCACCCTCGTGCGGCATTTATGATAACCATATGAATCTCGGCTTTTCAGAGATGGTGTTCCTGTTCATTCTGGCACTGCTAATTTTCGGTCCGAAGAAATTGCCGGAAGTAGGACGCCAGATCGGGCGCTTCATGAACGAGTTCAAGCGAGCCTCGAACGAGTTCAAGGCGCAGATCGAATCGGAAATCAATTCCATTGATACCGGCGTTAAAACGGAGATTCTGCCTCCTCTGCACGCGCCCTTGAATTCGCTGGCGAACCGGATTTTCAATCCGCCTCCCCAGGAAAGGCTGCGAGCTGCTGAAGCCGAGCAGTCGGCAACTGAAGAGGATTCGCCGGAGCACGAGCCGTCTCCCACCCCGAAAGTAGCGCCCGATGCCTGAGGCGACCGCGTCCTCGCCTGTGAATGAGCCGGTTAACGACGAAATGCCCACAATGGGGTTCCTCGAGCACCTCGAGGAACTGCGCCGACGGATTATCTACTCCATTATTGCCGTAGCCGTAGGTTGCGTGGTGTGCTGGAAATTCGTGGAGCGCATTGTCGACCTGATGCAGCGCCCGATCGTACAGGCGTTGCATGCCAATGGATTGCCGGAAAAGCTGGTGTATCTGAACCCGGTCGATCCGTTCAATTTGTACCTCAAGGTGGCGGGAGTCGTCGGGCTGTTTGTCGCCTCTCCGGTCGTGCTGTATCAAGTGTGGTTGTTCATCGCGCCTGGCCTGTATCGCAATGAGAAGCGGTACGTTCTGCCGTTCATGGTCTCCACGGTCACTCTGTTTCTGGCGGGCGGATATTTTGGCTACAAGCTGGTGTACCCGCAGGCTCTGCGATTCCTGATCGAGTTCAGCAAGCAGTTCACGCCCATGATCACGATCGAAGAGTACAGCTCGTTGTTTCTGACGATCATCGTGGGCATGGGCGTCATCTTTGAGATGCCGATCCTGGTGTTCTTCCTGGCGATTATGGGAATGGTGACAGCGGGGTGGATGTGGCGGAATCTGCGTTACTCGATCCTGGTAATCTTCGTGATCGCGGCGATTCTGACGCCGACCACTGACATCCTGAATATGTGTATCTTTGCCGCGCCGATGGTGGCGCTCTATCTGTTCAGCATCGGGATCGCGTGGCTTGTTCATCCCACCCAGCGGAAGAAGCGCCAGGGGAAAAAGTCTTAACCACGAGGTACCACGGGAAAAAATCATGGCGTTTGTGAAGAGTGGACGGGGCGGGAATGGTGGAGATTTTTTCCGTCTTCCCGTACGCTGCCCGTGGTTGACGTCGCTCGCGGGGCTTCTCCTATTCATACTGGGAAGTATCGCTTGCAGCAAAGGGTCTTCTTCGGCGCCATCACCGGCGGCAGAAAATGGCGCCACCACTCCACCCGCGCAACAGATAACCACTTCGGTGGTATCCGAATCAGGCCCGGGTGAGACCGGTCCACTTCCGCAGATCGACTCGAAGCGCGCTTTCCAATACATCAAGGAGATCGTTGCGTTCGGAACGCGCCCCATGGGCAGCGAGAATCATAAGAAGGTCGAGAACTACATCACGTCGCACCTGAAGGGCGACCAGGTTGAAGATGACGCTTTTACCGTTGACACGGTAGAAGGGAAGTTCCCGGTGCGGAACATAATCGCGAAGTATCCGGGGACGAAAGATGGAATCATCGTGATCCTTGGCCACTACGATACAAATTATCCGCTGCGTAATATTGGATTCGTCGGGGCCAATGACGGCGGCTCCTCGTCTGCAATTCTGCTTGAGTATGCCAACCAGCTGCGCGGCAAGAAGCGCGATGGTTACAGCGTCTGGCTGGTGTGGACGGACGGGGAAGAGGCGGTGCGGGAGTGGTCGGAGAGAGATAGCCTCTATGGCACGAAACACCTGGCGGAGAAGTGGGAGAAAGACGGCACGCTGAAAAAAATCAAGGCACTGTTCGTGATGGACATGATTGGCGACACCGACCTGAACATCGAAAAAGAAACTCACGCTCCGCCCTGGCTCACTGACCTCGTTTACGAAGCGGCGGAGCGCGGCGGCGTCCAGTCGCACTTTTATGGCCGCGCGGCGGCCATTGAAGACGATCACATCCCGTTTGTGAAACGAGGAGTGCCGAGCATCGACATCATTGATCTCGACTACGGCTACAACAATGTCTTCCACCACACGGCTCAGGACACGCTCGATAAATTAAGCCCGCGCAGCCTCGAGATCGTTGGGAATACCACTCTGGAAGCAATCCGGATGCTGGACCGGCGCTGATTCTGATGCAATAGAAATAGCTTGCCTTAATCTCTACTAATATAGTAGGGTTTATTTTCGTTGGAGGCTGCCGCATGACTTCGCGTCGTGATTTCCTCAGAACCGCATCGGCTGTCGCTCTGGCGGCGGGCGTCGCACGGCCCTTCAGGGCGTGGGCGGCTGACTTGTCCGCCGTCAGCGTGCCGGGCAAGGACGGCATGATCGTCCGGTCCTACCGGTTTCTAGATCTGGAAACGCCGGTCGAGTTCATGACCGAGTGGCTGACGCCGGTGAATCATTTCTTCGTGCGCAACCACATGTTCGAGCCCGCTAAAGTCGACGCCAGCAAGTGGAAATTGACAATCGGCGGCCAAGTCGAAAAACCGATCGTGTTCACTCTTGCCGATCTGGAGAAGGTTCCCGTCCACTCCGTTACGAATGCCATGGAGTGTGCCGGCAATGGGCGCACGCTTCAGAACCCGAAAGTTCCGGGAATTCAATGGGGCAAAGGCGCGGTCGGCAATGCGAAGTTTTCTGGTCCGAGCCTGAAGGTTCTTCTGGAGAAAGCCCGCGTCAAGGACACTGGAAAGCACGTGATGTTTCGCGGACTCGACGAAGTTCCAGGGAAAGTGCCTCCCTTCGTTCGGAGTATCCCACTCGAAAAGGCGATCGATGCCGATACCCTGGTCGCTACTCATATGAATGGAGCGGCACTGACACAGCATCATGGTTTCCCTGCGCGAGTGATTACTCCGGGATGGGCAGGAGCGGCCTCGTGCAAGTGGCTCACGGAAATTACTGTTCTCGACAAGCCAGCGGAAGGGAACTTCATGAGTCCCGGTTATCGCATGCCCAATGCACCTGTAAAGCCTGACGAAGCAGTGAAGCCCGAAGATACACATTCCGTAACAGGACTCACGGTGAAGTCATTAATTGCCGCTCCCAGCGACACCGCGAAGCTCAGGCCAGGCAAGCAGGAGATCAAGGGAGTGGCATGGGCGGGTGAAGCGGACATCACCAAGGTCGAGATTTCTACCGACGGTGGGTCATCGTGGAATCTGACCGAATTGGGAAAGGACCATGCCAAGTACGCGTGGCGTCTCTGGAGTTACGCCTGGAAGCCGGCCAAGAGCGGAGACTATGTGATTCTCTCGCGAGCCACCGACAGCCAAGGTCGCATTCAGCCTGAAGCCGCCGTCTGGAATCCGAGCGGATATCTTTACAACGCCTATGATCAGGTTAAGGTCCATGTTCAGGCTTAGCGCGGGTGTTCTTACAGTCGCTTTGATCTGTGCACTGGGAATCGCCGGGGCTGCGTCCTCTCCAAACGAGCAACTGCCAGCTGGCGCGATGCAGGAAAAGGCGAGCGCTGCGTGTTTGACGTGCCACGAGGCGCGAATCATTCTGCAACAACGTTTAGGCAAGCCCGCTTGGACGCGCGAAATGGACAAGATGGTCAAGTGGGGAGCTGTGGTCGATCCGCAGGACCGCGATGCGCTGATTGATTATTTCAGCGCGAACTTCGGGCCCGATCAACCAGCGTATGTGGCAACGAAAAGCTCCGGCGCT
The DNA here is from genome assembly GCA_003225495.1 of Acidobacteriota bacterium. Taxonomy (GTDB): domain Bacteria; phylum Acidobacteriota; class Terriglobia; order Terriglobales; family Acidobacteriaceae; genus Acidiflorens. Next base: position 6,736 of record QIAJ01000136.1, on the reverse strand, counting down.
CCAGTTATGAAATCGCGTTCGAAGCCCAAGCACTGATTCAATCTGCGCACACTGCCTTTTGATTTCAGCGCGCCTGGCTTGACCCTTTTTCTCGTTCACCCCTACCATAGAGGAAGCACCCGTCGGGGTGACTCTGATCGGCTCCTGGAGCCGTGAGTGCCTGGGGACCTAAATTGTTGCAAAGAGCATTTCTTCCAATATTTCTTTTCGCATCCGTGAGTATCCTCAGCGCGCAGAGTAAACCATTGCCTCCCGGCCCGATGCAGGCGAAGGTGAAAGCGGCGTGTACGCAGTGCCACAATGCCAGCAGGATTACGGAACAGCATCTGACCAAGCAGGAGTGGTCGGCACAACTCGACAAGATGGCCGCTCTTGGTGCAGAGATACAGGACGCTGATCGGCCTGCTATTTTGACCTACCTGACAAAGAATTTCGGGCCCGAAAAGGGTAGTAAGACCGCGGCGAAAAAGAGCACCGAAGAGACAAAATAGCCGCTCGACAAATCCGGGAACCATCGGCTTGGCATGGCCGGTACCTAAACAATCACTTGAAGTTGTCCCTCTGGGTCGGCATGCTTGCGGTAGTTGGAGATCGATTATGGCAGCGCTATCGTAGCGCCTTTGGGCGCTGGGTCGGTCGCGCTTTGCTGTTTCTGTGGAAAAGTATCGATCGCAATCAGGTTTTCGGTTGGAGGCTGACGGGCCGCGATCGGAACTTGGCAGCCGCTGCCGACATCGCTTCCTGCAACGCCGCAACATGCCGCTCCTCGGTTAGATAACTGATAATCATCACACGGATCACGCTCTCTCCATTGGCGATCGTTTCGGAGATCCAGCGGCGGCCGTCGCGAGTCACTTCCTCCACAATTGCGTTGTGAAGCGCCGCGCGCTGCTTCGGATCCGCGACTCCCTTCAAGTGCAGGTTGACGATCGGCACGACCATTGCTGCCGAGAGTTCGAAATGTTCTGACTTGCTCACCCAATCGGCAAAACGGCTCGCCAGATTCATTTGGAGGTCGATGTGTTCCTCATAAGCTTTTCTGCCGTGAACTTTCAGGGTAAGCCAGAGTTTCATGGCATTCATGCGGCGGGTCCATTGGGTGCTGATTCTGGAGTTGTCGGGTAGCACGGCGCCGGCCGCCTTGGGCATGTACGGCGCATCGACTGCAAATGCACGTTCAAGAATTTCGGGATTTTTGGTGAGGATGACTCCTGCTGCGAAAGGGACTGCCAGCCATTTATGGGGATCGATCGTAATGGAATCGGCGTGCTCAATGCCGCGAATCAAATGACGATGTTTGTCGGAGAAGATCAGCGATGCGCCATAGGCGCCGTCTACATGCAGCCAGAGTTTATGTCGGCGGCAGATTTCTGCGATCGCTTGCAGGTCATCGATGATTCCGGAACTGGTTGTTCCAGCGGTAGCGACCACGCAGAAGGGCTTGCGGCCGGCGCGAAGGTCGGCTTCGATTGCGGCATCGAGCGCACTTCGATCAAGTTGCAATCGCTCATTGACCGGGACGCGTCGCAAGGCTTTGCGTCCGATGCCGAGCAGGCCGGCTGACTTGTCGAGAGAGTGATGCGATTCCGACGAGGCGTACACGACGGTCTGTGCGCCGATGGTGGCGACTCCGTCTTCGATCGCATTGGGAAACTTCCAAGTAAGCGCCATCGCCAGGCCGCTGAAGTTGGCTTCGTTGCCGCCGCTGGTGAATGTGCCATTGAAAGCGCCGGGCCATCCTACTCGCGCGCCGATCCAGCGCATAGTTGCGATTTCGATCTTCGATGCCAGTTGCGACCGCGCCAATGTCGCCAGTTGCGGATTCAGTCCGGCGACCAGTGCTTCTCCGAGAAAGCCCATGTAGGTCGGCGTGGGATTCATCAGTCCGAAATAGTTTGCGGCGGGCACGTGGAAACCTTGATCGATCATGTCTCGGCAAATTTCGTCGAGGGCCTGCTGGGGATCGGAACCGTGCTCAGGCATGGGCTCGTCGAGCGGGCCATAGGTTCGCTGCTCGGCTGGCAACTGTACGGGACGATCGGGCAGGGAAGAATAGAAGGCATCAATGTGATCGATGAGCTTGTAGCCGAGCTTGCGGCGAAGTTCGGGCGTGAGGTCGAAGGACATAAAAGCAGGTCACGGGTCCCAAGTTACGGGTCTCAGGTCTCAGGTCTCAGGTCTCCGATTTGATTCGCGAGAAGGACGAGGGTTGCAGTATATCGGGATCTTCGAGGCGAAGCGGACGAAATACGGAAGATGCTTACCGACAGGAGTCCTTCGCTTTGCTCAGGATGACAGTTTGTTATTGGGGGCGCTCTCCGTGGTCTTCCCGGTATCCTCCGTGTCATCTTTGGTTACCTGTTTCTCCGGTCGGAGCAGAGGAAACAGAATCACATCGCGAATGGTATGTGAATCTGTAAGCAGCATTACGAGCCGATCTATGCCGACTCCGACTCCACCCGCTGGCGGCATGCCGTAGGACAACGCGCGGATGTAGTCTTCATCCATCTGATGAGCTTCTTCGTCACCGCGCTCGCGCTCTTTCAGCTGGGCTTCGAAGCGCTGGCGCTGATCTTCGGGATCGTTGAGTTCGCTGAATCCGTTCGCAATCTCCATTTTTCCGACGTAGATCTCCCAGCGTTCGGTCCAGTCAGGTTCATCGGGCTTCTGCTTTGAAAGGGGAGAAATGGCGGTTGGAAACTCGTAAATAATTGTCGGCTGGACGAGGTGTTCTTCTGCAATTGCTTCGAACAGTCCGGCAATCGTCTTGCCTGCCGGTTCATTTGCGTCATACGCGAGGTTGACTCCGGCTGCGCGAACTCGCATCACTAGATCTTTCACTGACTGGTGGGTTGCGAAATCGCTGACGACAGGTTTGGCGCCTGCCTTTTCCGGCCAGAATTGCACGATCGCTTCACGCATCGTGAGGCGCCGCCAGTTTGCCCAATCGATTTCTACTTCACCCCACGTTGTTTTCGTTCCGCCGGTCACGTCTTTTACTGCCTGCTCGATCGCAGCTTGAGTGGTGTTCATGATGCCCAGATAATCGGTGTAGGCCTGATAGGCCTCGAGCATCGTGAATTCGGGATTCCAGCGCCATCCCAAGCCTTCGTTGCGGAAGTTGCGATTGATTTCGTAGACGCGATCGAAGCCGCCGACGGTCAGGCGCTTCAGATAGAGTTCGGGCGCGATGCGGAGGAACAAGTCCATGTCGAGAGTGTTGTGATGGGTCTTGAAAGGACGCGCCACGGCTCCGCCGGCGATGGGCTGCATCATCGGCGTTTCGACTTCGATGAATCCCTGTGAATCGAAATAGCGGCGAAACGACTGAACCATTTTGCTGCGTTTCAGGAAAACTTCGCGGACCTCGGGATTCATCACCAGATCGACGTAGCGCTGGCGATAGCGCAATTCCACGTCCGTGAGCCCGTGCCATTTCTCGGGCAGCGGCAACAGATCTTTGGAGAGGAAGGTCAGTTCTTCGGCGTGAATGCTGAGTTCACCAGTGCGCGTGCGGAAAAGATATCCGCGGACGCCGATGTGGTCGCCCAAGTCGAGCAGTTTCCAGAGTTCGAATCCGTGATCGCCGATTGCGTCTTTCTTGACATAGAACTGGAGACGTTGGCCATCCTGCTGCAGGTGTGCGAAGCCGGCTTTGCCCATCAGGCGGATGGCCATGATGCGTCCGGCCACGCGCACGTTGACGCGAGCCTTCTCCAGGTCCTCGGCGGTCTCGCCGCTGTGTGCCGCGAGTATCTGAGGAACGGTGTGGCTGAAGTTATACTTTCGCGGATATGCCGGCTGGCCGAGAGCTTCAATCTTCTTCAGCTTCTCGCGCCTGATTTCGTAAATGTTTTCGTCGAGAGACACACTGTTCCCTTCGTGTGGGTGAACCAGCGATTATAAACAACGTCGAAGTGGCGACGGGTCGCGGTTATTGGGCGACGAAAACCTCAGAAATTGCCCTAAATATTGCCGGCGATAGGGCGCTACCGATTCCGGGGAACGGGCATCCAAGAAGCTAGCCCCCTGGAGTGCGAAAGATGCGATTTGCGAGACGGGCCTTTTTCGGCATGGTTTGGTTAGGGGCGATGTGTGTTCTGTGTGGTCCCGAGAAAGCACATGGAGATTTGCACTGGCAGTGGCCGAAAAAGGAACCGATCAAACTGCGGTTAGTGGCGTTGGCGTGGAACCATCCTCGATCTTCTTACTTTTCAAACGAAGAAACTTTTATCGCTGAGAAACAGTTAACTAAGGACGAATCGCGTCTGGTTAAACTGGTCTATAACTTTCTTCCGTACCAGCCTCGTCTTTCGGACTACGGGCTGGACTATTCCACCGTGCACGAACTCCGGGCAGTACGGGATCCACAGTGTGACGAGAGACTCGCTCAGATCATGGCTGGCGAAGTTGGCGATTGGCGTCAGGAGGAGCAATCCCACCTGAAGTATGCGAGTGAGGCGCCGGTGCTGAATACGGCCCGGAGCTCGCGTCCATTGCCTTGCTATGTAACGAATGCCGAGGACTATGACCATCCAGTTCCAGAAGTTATTGAAGAGCCTGCCCGCTAGCCTTTCTAATTCCTGATTCTTCTGTCGGAAAACCCGATTTGCCGGCGCTTGCAATCCTAATTGGTACCGTGGTACCTTGGTACCAATGGGCACCGAATCTCAATTTGTGGTCGAACGGGTTCAGACGGGCGTCCGTCTGGAAAAGCGTTTGCTCAAAGTGCTGAAAGGCTTCGCCGAGTATCACGATATGTCGCTCGGCGACCTGCTGGAGGGGATCGTGCTGCATGCCTTTGACGGCAAGACGCCGTTCAGCGCGTCATCGCTCGAACGCATTCAGGATCTGAAGAAGTTCTGCGGTCTCGACCTAGATTCCACCGCCAGTCATCGCCTGACGGAGATCAAGCGGCATCCTGGAAGCAAAATGACTTCGGAGAAGAAGAAATGAATGACGACCGCGCACAGTCTGCCTTACGCGTCCTGCAGTGGGTGATCGCGCTGGTGATCGTGGCGGAAGGGGCGGTCTTTGCGTTCTCCTCGGACTCCGCCCACGTTTTTGCGAAGACCGGGCTGCCGGGGTTCGTGCGGCTCGCGCTGGCCTGGACAGAGATTGGAGCGGCCATTCTTTTCCTGGTGCCACGCGCGATAGTGGCCGGTGGCTGGCTGCTGATTGGTGTTCTGGTGTTTGCGATCGTTCTTCACATCCTGCACGGATGGTGGAATGTCGGGGCATTGATGGTATATGCAGTGGGGACGTGGGCGGTGATGGCGGGCCGAGCGCAAACTTCCGCAACAAAATGAGGGAGCCATGACTGACGAACAGATCATCAGCGAATTCGAACAGGGCCGCGCGCCGGGAGGATCATTCCATCATGCCGATCACATCCGCGTGGCCTTTATCTATCTCTCGCAGTTTTCGGTGCTCGAAGCTCTTCAGAAGTTTTGCTCGGCATTGCAGAGGTTTGCGGTGGCGCAGGGAAAACCTCATCTCTATCACGAGACGATCACCTGGGCTTATCTGTTTCTGATTCGCGAGCGGATGATGCGGGTGGAGCAACGGCAGACGTGGGAAGAATTTGCGGCCGCCAATCGGGATCTGCTTACCTGGGAGAAGGGCAAGGGCGGCATTCTCGGGCAGTACTATCAGACGGAAACTCTGACGTCTGCGGCTGCGCGGGCGATATTCCTGTTTCCGGATAAGCATCGCAGGGTTTCCTAGTTCCAAACCGTCTCGTTTTCCGCCAACCAAGCGCCTCTGTTTCCTAGCGCAAGACTCCTTGTAAATCATCATCCAGAGTACGCGCGAAGGGTTGGAGGTTCCGCGCTGATGTGATCTTTGCTTGAAGGTTTACCGCGGTGGCGATAGCATTACGGTGCTGGAAATATGAGAATGCACGTAGATCGCTTGACTTGAAAACAAGGGCGTCCTTTCATGGAATTAAAACCCGCCATTACGAACGCGAATGCCCCGGAGGAAAGTTTCCGCGCGAGCCGCTGGACCCGCGGGAATCTCTGGTTCCCAACGCGGATCGTAGTCAGCCCACTGCGCGTGAGCCGTGTAAAACGACGTCTGTTCGGCAGCAGCGAGGAAAGCATTTCAATCTCGCAGGTCGCGTCGGTAAAGATTTCGACCGGAGTATTCTGGTCCGACATTGTGATTGAGTCGAGCGGTGGAACCGATCCGATAGCCAGCCACGGGCATCGCAAAGCGGATGCCGTCCGCATCCGCGATCTGGTGGAAAATTTTCAGGCGAAGGGGCGCTGAAAAGAGCAGTATCGCTCTATTCGCTGCGGGCTTCGAGCTTCGTGCCAAGGCCCAAGTTCTAAAGACCGGCGCGAAAACTTACGGTTCATCTGGATGTTGATTGTTCGTTGCGCGAAGCTCGCGGCTCGACGATGGCAGCTGATTTACAATCCGTGTCAACATGCCTGAGCCGCAGAAAACCGAAAAAAAGGATCCGCTGGTATCGGCAGCGCGCTATTCGGAGATTGGATTCATTATTCCGGCCGCGATCCTGCTGGGATTTTTTCTGGGAAAGGTGCTCGACTACTGGCTGCATACCAAGTGGCTTTATCTTGTAGGACTGCTCTTCGGCGCGGTTGTTGGATTTACGCAGATGATCCGCATGGCTCTCGCTACGTCCAAGGATGAGTAGCCCTTCCAATCCAGACGAAAGCCCTCTGCTCGATTCGTTCTATGCCCGCGCGATTCCTCGCATGCTGCGAAC
>QIAJ01000134.1 GCA_003225495.1 Acidobacteriota bacterium | reverse complement strand
TGGCAGTGGCCGTGTTAATGGGTGCGGGCGACAGCTCTGATCGTTTCGATAAGCTTGGCCACCGCATGATGTGCGCTTGCGGATGCGGCCAGATTCTTCTCGAATGCAATCACGTCGGCTGTACCTATTCCGACAAGATGCGGAACGAATTGATTGCTTCGCTGGATCGCGCCGACAGTGACGACCTGATCATGCAAGGCTTCGTGCAGACCTACGGCCCTACCGTGATTGCCGCCCCGACCGTTACCGGCTTCAATCGCATCGCATGGATCATGCCCGGCATCATCATTCCGCCAACTGGCGAACTCGACGACTACAGGCGCAAGGCCCGTGAGGAGACTGACCAATGATTCTCTATGTCTGCGCCGCCGTCACCGTCGCCGCGCTCTACTATGTGTTTTTTTATCCCGGCGAAGTCTATGCCGCGCCCGAAAAAACGCGGCTGATCTATCTCCGGGAGCGCAAGGAAGCGGTTTACGAAAATCTGCGTGACTTGAACTTCGAATTGAAAGCCGGCAAGGTTCCCGACGCCGACTATCAATCCATGCGCGCCTCGTTGGAAGAAGAAGCAGCCGCGATTTTGGCTGAGATTGCTCGCCTGGAACAGACGGCCGAAGCGACGCCCACGCCATCGCGAACTTAGGAGCGTCGCTTGAAATTCAGTGGTTCGTTCGGGCCACCGCTTTAGGTGTGCCGTTTGAAGGCTTTCTGACAAGACCTTTCAGGGGTTGCAGCTCGAAGGCCCGTCAGTAGCCGTCGCAAATCTCGAAGGAGTGACATTGAAGCAACTCGCACAATTTCTCGCAGCCATCGTTTTTACAGTTTCTTCGTTCGCCGCTGCGCAGTCTCTCGCGGGCACCGTCACCAACGGCACCACTAGCAAGCCCGCCGTGGGCGATGAGGTCATCCTCATCAACTTGTCCAACGGCATGGAAGTAGCCGACAAGACTAAAGCCGACGCTGCTGGCAAATTCAGTTTCAAGCTTGCCGACAACAATGGCCCGCACTTGATCCGCGCCATTCACCAGGGAGTTACCTATCACCAGATGGCCCCACCCGGGACCAGCACTGTCGAGGTCAAGGTTTACGACGTCGTCCGTAAGATTGCCGACCTCGCCATGACCGCCGACGTGCGTTTGTTCGCCGTCAACAACACATCATCACCCGCAAAAACGCAGATGAACGATCACAACTTCGAGTTCTACCTGCCTGACGGTGCGAAGATTGACTCGGCACAGGCGAAGGCTCCCAACGGCCAGCCCATCGCCGCCGAAGCCACACCGCAATCGGAGAAGAACCGCTACGCGATCGCCTTCCCACTGCGTCCCGGTGAAACGCAGTTTCAGGTCGAATACACGATGTCCTATTCGGGATCGGTGAAGATTGATCCCAAACCGCTCTATCCTGCGCAGCACGTCGTGGTCGTGGTCCCCAAGACCATGCATTTCGCAGCCGCCAATGCATCGCAGTTTCAGTCCATGCAAGATCCGGGCCAAAGCGACACCATCGTTCAAGTTGCACAAGGCACGAGCGCCGGGCAGTCTCTCCCATTCACGATCTCCGGCACGGGAACAATTTCGGAATCTCGGGAACAAGTCGCATCTGGCGCCGCCCAGGAACAAGGCCAAGGCCAGAGCCAAGCGCGCGACTCCCGTCCCGGCGGCGGACTGGGCGCGCCCATCGATGCTCCCGATCCATTGCAGCAATATCGCTGGCCAATCCTCATCGGATTCGCCGCGATCTTCGCAGTCGGCGCGTGGGTTGTGATGAAGCGCCAGCCCGGTGCAGCCGGAGTGCCGTCCACATCCGTCCCCGATCCGCGGATTCCGACCTATTCTCCAGCCGCGCCTGCCCCTGCCGGTGCTGCAATCGCCAGGTCAGCCATGCTTCTGGAAGCGCTCAAGGAAGAAATGTTTCAGCTTGAGCTGGAAAAAAGACAGGGCAAGCTGGCCCCTGCCGAATATGAAAAGGCTAAAGCCGCATTGGATCAGACGCTCGATCGCGCATTAAAGCGCCAAGCATAACGAAATCTGTCAGGCTAGCGTCGGATGACCGGTGGGCCCGTCTTTTCTTCTAGGGCAAGCTAACCTGCAGGTGTCGAGAGTCGGAAATCCAACCGTAGCATCTAATCAGGAAAGAGGATTACAACATGGGCAACACCTTCAAAACCGCGTTTCTGCTGACTGCGATGACCCTGCTGCTGATGATCGTGGGCCGCGCCTTCGGCGGCCAGCGTGGCATGCTGATGGCGCTCATCTTCGCCGCCGTGATCAACTTCGTGTCCTATTTCTTTTCTGACAAGATTGCGCTTGCCATGTACCGCGCGCAACCTGTTTCGCGCGAAGATTTGCCGCGCGTCTACAACATTGTCGAGCGACTGTCGCAAAAGGTCGGCCTGCCGATGCCCAAGGTGTACTTGATCCCGAACGACTCGCCTAACGCATTCGCTACCGGACGCAACCCTAACCATGCCTCCGTAGCCGTGACGCAGGGCATTCTCGGCTTGCTCAATGACGAAGAATTGGAAGGCGTCCTGGCCCACGAACTCGGACACGTTCGCAACCGCGATATCTTGATCAGTTCCGTAGCTGCGACCATTGCGGGCGCCATAACGTATCTTGCTCACATCGCCCGCTGGGGCATGATTTTCGGCGGCTACGGTGGCGATCGCAGCGAACGTCGTGGGGACGGTGGCGGTCTGGCTGGATTGCTGATGATCTTCCTGGCTCCGCTCGCCGCGACGCTGATCCAGTTAGCCGTCTCGCGCTCGCGGGAGTATTCCGCCGACGACACCGGCGCCCACTGGACTGGCAACCCCTATGCCTTGGCCAGTGCCCTGGCCAAGATCGACGCTTACTCGCGGCGCCTGCCATTGGTAGCGACGCCGTCGACTGCGCATCTCTTTATCATTGCGCCATTTTTAGGTGGCATCAGCTTCGGTAACTTGTTCTCAACCCACCCTCCCACCGCAAAGCGAATCGAGCGGTTAACGGGAAGGCCCGCGGAATTTACGCAATAAAAGAAGGGCTTAGCAATCAGCATTTATTCTCTAACGGGATTGTTTGGGCAAGGCTGAACGCTGATTGCTTGCATGACATTGGTAACCACTTCCCCCCACCGCCCCATAGTAAAATCGCCCTCAATGACTCCCCAAGCCATGGTAGCGACTTCCCGCCGCGCAACGGACCTCGAACGAGCGCTTCGCACTGTCATCCGCGGACAGGACGACGTGCTCCGCCTGGCGTTGGTCTCCATCTTCGCCAAAGGTCACTTGCTGATTGAAGGAGCTCCCGGAGTCGGCAAGACCACGCTCGGACAGGCGCTTGCGCGGGCGATCGACTGCAGTTTTCAGCGCGTTCAGTTCACGAGCGACATGTTGCCCTCGGACGTACTCGGCATCTCGATCTATTCCGCCATCGAGCAGAAATTCGAATTTAAGCGAGGCCCGGTCTTCGCCAACGTGCTGCTCGCGGACGAAATCAATCGCACCACGCCCAAGACGCAATCCGCGCTGCTCGAAGCGATGAATGAAGGGCAAGTCACCATGGACGCCCATTCCTACCCGCTCCCGCAACCGTTCCTTGTTATTGCTACGCAGAACCCGATTGAGCATCACGGCACGTATCCGTTGCCGGAATCGCAACTCGATCGCTTCCTGATGCGCGTTCGCATGGGATATCCAGACGGCGATGCCGAACGCGAAATCCTGCGCTCTGAAGCAGGTACCGCGCAACTTGAGCAGTTACGCCCTGTGCTCAATGCCACTGACGTCCTCGACATCCAGCAGGCGGTAACGCGCGTACACGTCGACGAAGCGCTCATCACGTACGCGCTGTCAATCGTCCGGAAAACGCGTGAGTCCGATCATCTTTCCCTGGGCGTCTCGCCGCGTGGCTCCCAGATGTTCTACCACGCCGCACAGGCCATGGCCTTTCTTGATGGCCGCGACTACTGCACTCCCGAGGATTTCAAACCGCTGGCTGTTGCCGTTTTCGCGCACCGTGTAGTGGTCAGCTCTCTCTATGCTTCCACGTTGAAAAAGTCAGAGCAAGCGGAGCAGGTGCTGCGAGAGATTGTCGAGAGTGTCCCGGTGCCGTTGTAATCCGTCGTCTATCGCGTTAACGCATCGATTCCAGCGCTGTCATCACGAATTCCTAATTTTCGGCCCCTGCTGGCTGCAAACTAGACAGACGCGATATCGCCGCCACCATCATTCCGGACAAGAACTGCATGGTCGCGACATCTTGATGGTCGAATGCGTTCGGAGTCGATGAAAGCACCTCGAAGACGCCCAACGTTCGCCGGAAATGACGTAGGGGAGCGACCAGGATCGACCGCACGCCCAGATGACGGCAAGTCGCAAGATCCACTCTGGAATTGAATTCAGTATCGGGGCACATCAACACTTCGCCCGTCCGGACACACTCCGCTGACAATCCGCTATCGGTCTGGAGGCGGCAGCCGATATCCGGCGCGGTGCGGCCGGTTCGGGCGCGGCAGACAATCTCGCTTCCACGGCGCAACGCGATTGCAGCGCCCGTGGCCCCTGTCAACGCCTGCGCTTTTTCCGCGATGATGCTGATGCCGGGTTCCAGATCGATCTCCGCGGGATTGATCTCCCGATGCCGTCCGGATGTTCCACCATTGTGGTATACGAACGCTGGGCCTGCTTGGCGGAGGCGCAGGTGATGTCGGCTGGACGTACCTGATGCCGGCAGGTCAATGTCATTTGCGTTGGTAGTCGGGACTTGCGGTATTCCCTCGAGAAGCGACCGAACCAGCCTATCCAGTTCTGCGTCGGCGATCAGGTGAGCAGTAGGCTGGCCTCGCAACGATCCGCCTAGCACCCGGGAGAGACTGAGAACAGCCTTGCTTCCGCAGGCCAGACAACGCGGAGTATTGTTCCCACTCAACAACTCGCACTCCACGCAAAAGACAGCCAACTGCAGGGGCAAAAAGTTCACATCTGCGGCAGCGAACGAACCCGTCATTCGGATTATTTTCCTCCAGCCATTGTCGGGGGAATGTAGAAGGTAAATTCGATAGCCGTCGCCGGTAAGTGACCGCGCTGGTTCGACCTGTGGATAAGGGATTTCAACGATCGGAAACATGTCGCGAGCATTCTTTGCGCATTTTGTGGCTTCTTCCATCGA
>QIAJ01000135.1:3757-23176 GCA_003225495.1 Acidobacteriota bacterium | reverse complement strand
CGCATATGCTCTCGGGCTGGAGATCTGGGGTAACGCCAATTCTCTGGGCGCGGTCGAGGGGGTGATTGCGGCTCCATTGCTGCTCTGGGGAGCACTGGTTGCTCCGGCAAAGAATCTGCGACTTCGACGGGCAATCAGTTGCTTGGTATCTCTATATTTGGTGTACTTCTCAGTAACTCGCGCCGCCATGCTGGCCGCCGGACTGTCGATGTTGGTGCTACTCCTCGCCCTGCGCCGAAATAAGCTGATCCTGCAAGGGTCGGTCGGGATCGGGTGTCTGCTGGCCATTAGCGCAATCGCAACTCCGGATCGTTTCGATGAAGTGAAATCTTCTTTTGTGGCCGGAGTGATCTACAAGGGACATCAGACTGAAGGTTTGCTCGGATCGAGAATGACGCCCTGGCAAGAAACCGTTCGGGTTATCCAAGACAACCCTTATTTCGGCAGCGGATTCGGGGCAAGCATTTACGGTGACAAACCCTTCGGCGAAACGGGAACGCTGGCCGTAGCCTCGATCTCGCGGGAGCATGGAAGCAGTTACCTCGCAATCACGGAATGGGTGGGAATGCTTGGGATCGTGCCGTTTGCTTTGCTGATATTCCTAGTAATACAGGCAGTCGTTCGAGTCTTCCTCTACCTTCGACGAACCGGAAACGCATCCCACTACTCCGTCCCGCTCATGATGGTGATGATCGCCGGGTTGGCGCATGCCGGCTTTGAGGATTGGCTCTTCGCGGTCGGATACTATCTCACGGTGATATTTTGGGTACTGGCCTTCCTGCTTATGGACGTCGTTCCTCAAACGTCCAGCCATCGGACGAGCTTCGTTCACGGAATGCGGATCCGTTACGCAACTGACCCGGCGGTGGCGCCGCGTTAAATCGCCATGCGACTCTTTATTCACGCTCTGGGCGCCTCGGCGGGCGGCGGCTTGACGTATCTGCGCAACGCCATCCCTCACCTGGCATCGCGGCCTGACACGGAGATTGTGGTGCTGGCCGGACGGGCCGCCAGTGTCGCGATTCCCTCCGCCGACAACGTCCAAGTCTTGGACAGCGGTACGGAACAGGGATCGTTTTCGAGGTTCTGGTGGGAACAGAAAGAAATCCCCAAGCTTCTCCGGAAGACGGGCGCGGATGTGCTGCTGTCGGCGGGCAACTTTGCTGTGTGGAATTCTCCGGTCCCGCAAATCCTCTTAAGCCGAAATTCTCTGTATACCTCTGCCGATTTCAGCCGCGACTTGCTGCGTCGCCGGGATTACTCGCTGTGGGTGGACACGAGAGTAAAAGCCGTTTTGGCGCGAAAGTCGATTCAGCGCGCACAAGTGACGGTCGCGCCAAGTGAAGCGTTCGCTAGCGAACTCCGCGGCTGGTCAGGACGTCAGGTAGTCGCGTTGCATCATGGATTCGATCAGGAGGTCTTCCATCGTGACGACAACCCATTGCCCGTCCCGCTGTCACAAAAGCTCAAAGAGACTGAAGGGGTGGCACGCCTTCTCTTTGTCAGTCATTACAACTACTACCGCAATTTCGAGACATTGTTTCGTGGGATCGCGTTATTGAAACAGCGCTTATCGTCGAAAAAAATTAAGCTCGTCCTGACGTGCGAGTTGGCGTCAGGCAAAAATCCCGGAAGCTACAGAACCGCGGACGCGAGCGCTCTTCTGCGCAACCTTGATATCGAACAGGACGTTGTGCAACTGGGAAGGATTGCATATCCGATGTTGCATCACCTCTACCGCTCTTGCGATATCTACGTGACGCCTGCCTACACGGAGACTTTTGCACACCCCATTGTTGAGGCCATGTCGAGCGGATTGCCGGTTGTAGCCTCCGATCTGGCGGTGCACCGCGAAATTTCGGGTGGCGCGGCCTTGTTCTTCGAGAGATTCTCCCCCGAAGATCTGTCTGACAAAGTAATCCAGTTAGTCGATTCTCCGGCGTTACAGGCGGAACTGAGGGAGAAAGGCCTTAAACAGTCTGTGAATTTCAGTTGGAAGAATCATGTGGAAAGGCTTCTCGAAATTTCGACGGATATAGCGACAACTAGGCTTTGAGACGCAAAAGGTAAACCACACTTCTGAGTCCGACCGGAGAACTCGCCGCCAGTACCGCCGTGATTGAACCAGAGCCACAACGAACGCCGATCTTCGCCAACCATAGTCCAAGAGCGTTTCATCCGGCCACATCGATATTCACGCTATGATGAACGGGCGCCCCTTTTACCGATATGTGTGGGATTTTTGGCATTGTCGCGCGCCGTGGCCGAGTGTCTCCAGCTTTGCTGGAAAAGTCGACGCGAAGCCTCGCCCATCGCGGTCCCGACGATTCCGGCATGGCCATTATCGATAACGGCGCGGAGCCATATCAAATCGGGCTCGCCCACACTCGGCTATCGATTATCGATCTCTCGCCGCTGGGGCATCAGCCGATGCACGACGCTTCCACTGGCAACTGGATTGTTTTTAACGGTGAGATCTATAACTACCGCGAACTTCGTGGCGAACTGGTGTCAGCGGGCATCGAGTTCAAGAGCCAATCCGACACCGAGGTGATGCTTGCTGCCTATCGTGTCTGGGGCGAAGGCTTCCTGTTGCGGCTTCGCGGAATGTTTGCCTTTGGGCTTTGGGACGCGCGGCAGAAGCGGCTGCTGCTTGTGCGCGATCCGATGGGAATCAAGCCGCTTTATTACTACCAGGCGAGCGACAATTTTCTTTTTGCTTCCGAAGTTAGAACTCTGCTCCAAACTGATATGGTGCCGCGAAAAATCGATGCGACTGGAGCATTGAGCTATCTGACCTTCGGTTCCGTGGGAAGGAGTACGTGCAGCTCCGCCCGGGCATGTGGTCACGTGGGAGAACGGTTCCGTCAAGGTCCGAGAATACTGGAGCATCATCCCATCTTCTTCAAATCAATCGAGGAAGGATGAGACCACCAGCAACGGTGCGGGGATCGGGAAAATGACCGAGACTCTGCGCGAGGCAGTGTTGTCGCACTTGGTCAGCGATGTTCCGGTCGGAGTGTTTCTTTCTGGAGGAATCGATTCCAGCAGCCTGGTCGCGGTGATGCATCGGAACGGCGTGCGTGCCAACACTTTCTCGTTAGCTTTCAGCGAGGAAGAATTCGACGAACGCCAGTATTCCCGGATTGTGGCTGAGCGTTTTGAAACCGACCATCTGGAAATTCTGGTTTCGCAGAAGGATACGCTCGAGTTGCTGCCAGATGCCCTGCGTGCCATGGACCAACCGACTATCGATGGAATCAATACATATCTGGTATCCGCCAAGGCGCGTGCTTCTGGAGTCAAAGTTGCGTTGACTGGATTGGGAGCCGATGAGATGTTCGCGGGGTATTCAAATTTCCGACGGGTGCCGAAAATGGAGCGGATGGCCGCGCGTCTGAAGAAGCTGCCCGCCTTGTCGCGACGTCCGCTGGCTGCTTCTGTCGCTATGATCGCAGGTAAGAGCGATCGCAATCGCAAGCTGGCCGGTCTTGTCGCCGCAGAAAGATCATCTCTGCATCCCTATTTTCTGGCTCGCGAATTGTTCGCCGAGGGGGAGCAGCGAGCGCTGCTTTCGTCCGGGGAGTATGAAGCGGCGAATATTAGTCTGGACGAAGTTCTCCGCGCTTCGATCGTGCGAAGTTCGACTTTCGATTCGATCAACCGCGTTTCCTACCTAGAATCTCATTGGTACATGACGAATACACTGTTGCGGGATTCGGACTTCATGAGCATGGCGCATGGGCTGGAACTGCGAGTTCCATTTCTTGACCGTCCGCTGGTTGAAGCTTGCTTTCGAATTCCGGGAGATAAAAAGCTTGACCGTAAGCTACCAAAGCGCCTGCTCCTTGCGAGTCTGGGGGTAGCGTTGCCGCCGGAAATAGTGAATCGACCGAAACGCGGTTTTACATTTCCGTTCGAGCAGTGGCTGCGCGGCGAGATGAGGCCGGTCGTAGAAAACGCGCTTTTAGCCGGCGATTCGGACCATAGTTTGCTTAGTCCCGGTGCCGTTCGCGACGTCTGGAGTAGATTTCTTGCCGGTGAAACGTCCTGGTCGCGTCCGTGGTCACTGTTTGTTTTGAAGAGCTGGTGCGCACAGAATCTGTGAGGGGAAAGGCTAATGCGCGGAAAACGACAGACGGACAGCATTCAACCATAGCGGCACTTCAGCTAACATAGTGACATCTTTGCTCCCCGGGACTGACGTGATCGAAGCAAAATCAGCCGAAGTGATATCGCAAGCCACCGAACCCTCGCGGCTACTTCCGGTAACTGTGATTATTCCGGTTCGAAATGAGGCGGGAAACTTGCCGCGTTGTCTCGAATCGCTGCGGGAAGTGGCCGAAGTATTAGTCATTGATTCGCAGAGTGCCGATGAAACGTGCGCGATCGCAGAGTCATTCGGCGCCCATGTCGTACAGTTTCGTTATCACGGTGGCTGGCCGAAAAAACGCCAGTGGGCCATGGACACGCTCCCCATCGCCCACGACTGGATTCTTCTACTCGATGCGGACGAAGTCATGACTCCCGAGCTCTCGCGCGAGATTCAGAAGGCGATTCAGAACCCAGACGTGATTGGCTATCGCATTCGATTGCAGCTGTATTTTCTCGGCAAGCTTCTGCGGCATTGCGATGCAAGTTTTTGGAAACTCTCCCTTTTCCGCAAGGGGCAGGCTCGATTTGAGTGCCGTTTAAAAGATCAGGATGCTTCCATGGCCGACATGGAAATTCACGAGCACGTAGTCGCCGACGGGCCGACCGCAGACTTGCGTAATCCGCTCGTACATCACAATGTCGAGTCGCTGTCGCGCTACATTCAGAAACACGACGAGTACTCCAACTGGGAGGCGAGAGTGCTGTCGCGGGTCGACAAGAATTCGGGGGAGATGGAGGCGTCGTTGTTCGGCACCCAGGCTCAACGAAGACGATGGCTGAAGAGAAAACTCTATCGCTTGCCGGGCTCTCCAGTTCTGCTTTTTCTCTACCGTTATTGTTTTTGTCTGGGATTTCTCGACGGCGTCGCAGGTCTTATTTATTGCACGTTCCAGGCCGTACAGATGTTTCATACCAAAGCAAAAATTTACGAACTGCGGAACGCGAGGAGCTGACTTCATGTGCGGGATCAGCGGACTCGCAAACTGGGGCGACGCGGAAATGCTTGCGCGCATGATGCACGTGCAGACACACCGTGGTCCCGACGACTCCGGGCTCTGGGAGCGGCGTTTCCCGGATGGTAGCTATATCGGGCTGGGCAGCCGGCGACTCGCGATTCTCGATCTGTCTCCCGACGGCCACATGCCAATGAGCAATGAAGACGGCCTGGTGTGGATTACCTACAACGGAGAGATCTACAACTTCGCCGATTTGCGCCGCGAACTCGAGGCCAAGGGCCACCGGTTTCGTTCCCACGCTGACACGGAAGTGGTTGTTCATCTTTACGAAGAGTACGGCGTGGATTGCCTGAACCGGCTGAATGGGATATTCGCATTCGCAATCTCTGATCTGCGCGGTTCTTCGCCAAAGCTGTTTCTGGCGCGCGACCATTTCGGCGTCAAGCCGTTTTATTATTGTGAACGTGACGGCAAGCTGGCATTTGCATCGGAAGTTAAGGCGCTGCTGGAAGTGCCGGGGATCGACGCCAGTATCAATCGCGAGGCCCTCGATCAATATCTGACATTTCTCTGGGTGCCCGATCCGGCAACGATGTTTGAAGGAATTCGCAAACTTCCCGCGGGACATTATGCGCTTTGGCAGAACGGGACTTTGAAGATCAACCAGTACTGGGATCTGACTTTCCCTGATGCTGAACACACCTTCGAACGCCAGCAGGATGATCTCGTGGAAGAGATCCGCGAACGATTTTGCTCTTCGGTTGAACAACAGATGGTGAGCGATGTTCCGATCGGCGCGTTTCTCAGTGCCGGCCTCGATTCGTCAAGTATCGTGGCGGCGATGGCACGCAAACAGCCGGTGCGTACCTACACAATTACGTTTCCAGAAAAATACCGCGTTGGCGAAAGCACGATTGATGACCCTGCTGTGCCGGAGCGTCTCGCTCGCAAGCTGGGCTGCGAGCATCACGAGATCGTCGTTGAGCCGGATGTTGTGGAACTCCTGCCGAAACTTACCTGGCACATGGACGAGCCAACCGCCGATCCGGCCATCATCACGGCATATCTTGTTTGCCACGAGGCGCGTAAACAGGCCACCGTGCTGCTGTCCGGCGTAGGCGGCGATGAACTGTTTGCTGGATATCGAAAGCATGTCGCCCATGCATGGGCACAGGAATATCAGCGAGTCCCAGGCTTCGCCCGCTCCGCGGCGGAGAGAGCATTGCTGGCGTTGCCGGGCTTTCGTGGCAGCAGCATGAAAGGGTCTGTGCGGCTGGCGAAGAAAATGGCGCGGAGCGCGGCATTAAGCCCGGCGGATGCTTTCATCCGGAATTGTACGTATTTTGATGCGCAGCAAAGGGCGGCCCTTTATGCGTCAGCCTCAGAGCCGAGAGGAAACCCTGCTCACGAGCATCTTGCTGCATTCGGCAAAGTACAGCACGCCGATTTCCTCAATCAGATGCTTTATCTCGACACCAAGATTTTCATGACCACGCTCAACCTCACTTACAACGACAAGATGAGCATGGCATCATCGGTCGAAGTGCGCGTGCCATTTCTAAACCGAGAGTTGGCAGAATTTGTCGCCGGAAACGTTCGTCCGGAGTGGAAGTTGAAGGGAAAGTGGCGTCCCGTAACGAAGTACATTTTCCGCCAGGCGATGCGAAGCATGCTGCCGGAAGAGGTCCTGCGGCAGCCAAAAGCGGGCTTCGCGGCGCCCGTGGACTATTGGCTCGCACATGAATTGCGTCCAATGGTCGACGATCTCCTCTCCGAGAGCCAGGTCCGCAAGCGCGGATTGTTTCGTCCGCAAGAAGTGCGGCGCTATGTGGATGAGCACCGCCGCGGCGCAGAAGACTGGTCGATGCAGATCTGGCAGTTGCTGACGCTCGAAGTCTGGATGCAGCTCTTCCTCGATGGCGGAGCGCGTTCGTTTGCCGATCAAAAAGTGGGCGCGCCTCAGATGATCCCTGCTTGAACATGAAGCAATCTGAATCCGGTGCCAGTCGAAACTTCATGGCCACGAGAACTGGTCGCATACTGGCGGAAGCCGCGGGTTTACTGCGCGCGCCGCAACGTGTCGTCCCGCTTTTTTCCAAACTCGCGTCGGACGAACTGCGGGCCGCCTTCGAACATCGCAACTTATATTCATACGCAACGACGACCGTCACTACCGCGGACGCGCTGCGGTCGTTGATGGATTGGATTCGCGACGCTCAGCATCCCGACGGCGGCATCGCAGCGTATTACAGCCTGCTCACCGGATATTCCGAGTCGTATCCGGAAGTGACCGGCTACATCGTTCCGACGCTGTTTGATTTTGAACGCATGATGGGCGATTCCGATGTGAGGAAATCAGCGGAGCGCGCGACTCACTGGCTGCTTTCTCTGCAAATGCCATCGGGTGCATTTCCGGCAGGCCTCGCCCAACGAGATGGGGACGCTCAACCTTCAGTCTTCAACACCGGTCAGATCCTCCAGGGGTTGGTTCGTGCCTACGCGGAAACAAAAGATGCTGAAATTCGGAAACGCGCTATAGCGGCTGGAGATTGGCTGGCCACGATTCAGCATGCGGACGGTTCGTGGAGAGGCCCCGCTGTCTATCAGGGTGCGTCGCATACTTATTACAGTATGGTGTCTTGGGCACTGGCGCAGTTGGCGGACGAATCCGGTGATCCGCGCCATGCAGCCGCGGCAGATAAAAACATCGACTGGGTTCTGGCGCACGTTCAGCCGAGTGGCTGGATTGATGGCATCAACCTGCAGGGACATCCCACCTACTTGCACTTTATCGCTTACGTGATTCAGGGAGCACTCGAGTGTGGGATATTACGTCGCCGTGAAGATGCGATCCAGGCAGCTGCGAAGTCTGCCTGGGTTTTGCTGCGAAAATTTGAGACACACAAGCGATTGTTAGGAACCTATGAACCGGACTTTAAGAATGGCCAGCATTTTTCGTGCCTTACCGGAAATGCGCAAATGTCCTGCGTGTGGCTGCGTGTTTTTGAAGTGACGTCGGATCTGCGCTATCTCAACGCAGCTCTCAAAATGAACGAGATGTTGAAGCAGTCGATCCCAGTGAAGGGCCGCAGCGGACTGATAGGCGGTGTAGCGGGATCGTATCCGATTTGGGGAAAGTACCAGCCGATGCGATTCATCAGTTGGGGATCGAAATTCCTCGCCGACGCACTGATGCTGGAGCTACGGTTGATGCCCACGGTTGAAACGAAACTCGAGGACGCGGAATGCGCGTAGTGGTTCTGTGTGCGAGTCCGTACAGCGAAACCGGTTGCGCGGTCGCCGCCCGGCTGGCGCAGGTTGGATACGCTCCGGTTGGAGCGCTGACGCTGCCATCCTGGGACCGCAGCACTCTGATGCGGAAAGTCGAGCAGTGGGGTCTGCGCGACTCTTTTAACTATGCTGTTACCAAAGTCGCTCCCAGGAAAGCCGGAAACCCCAAGAAAGTATTAAATCGGTACCTCGAGAAATCGCTTCGCCACGGCGACAAGATCTTCCGCGGGTTGCGTGAGGTGGGCAGCGCCTACCAATTTTCAGTCGTTACGTGCCGCGATCAGAATTCTGCGGAGGCAATGGCGCAACTGAAGAAGTGGTCTCCCGATCTGGCGATCTTCACGGGCGGGAATATTCTGCGCGAAGGCTTGTTAAGCATTCCACGTGTGGGCGTTTTGAATTCCCATCTCGGTTTGCTACCGGAAATCCGAGGAATGAGTACCCCGGAATGGTCATTGCTCACGGGAGTGCCTATTGGCATCACGATACACTTCATGGACAGCGGACTGGATACCGGGCCAATTCTCTTGCGCCGCGAATTCCGAGACGCTGCGGAATGCGAATCGATCAGCGACCTGCGCAAGCGGATGATTGCCGAGGGAATCGAGTTGATCGCCGAGGCTGTTGCCGGGCTCGATCACGGCGCCCTCACGTCAAATCCGCAGGCAGACCGCGAAATAGACCGGCAATTTTTCGTGATGCATGACCGATTGAAGACTGTCGCCGAGCGTCGGCTGAAGAACCACGCGACTCCCGCCGTAGGTAAGTGTAATGAGTAGACTCGGCACGATGCTGCAGATTGGGCGAACGTTCGGTGTGCGCTACGGCCTCCTGCGCCTTGAATACGAATTGCAACGCGGCAGCGGGATCATTTCGCGCCGCATGCGATCAGTGCAGGGATGGGAATCCTGGAACCTGAAGCGCATCGTTCCGAACACTTCACCCGAAGATTTTCTGAGCGTACGGCGCCAGGGCGGCCACCCTTTTTTCTTCGCTGACTCGCGCGGTCTTGCCCCGGAGTTAAAAACAATTCTTGGCACAACAGGGCAAGAGTCACTCCTTGCGGAGGCCCGCGCAATTCTGGACGGCAATCTTCCGTACTTCGGCAAGCTATCGTTTTCTAGTGGATTTCCTCCAAAGTGGTTTCAGAATCCGGTGACAGGCCAACACGTTGCGCCCGATCGCTCCTGGACGGGCATGCGATTCGCCTCAGACGACTACGGCGATCTGAAATTTATTCTCGAGCCTTCGAGATTCCTGTTCGTGTACCCGCTGGCTCGCGCCTACGCCATCAGCGGCGAGGAGCAATTTGCGGAAGCTTTCTGGATCGCCATCGAGGACTGGGCGACCATCAATCCGCCGATGTCGGGGCCACTTTGGATTTGTGGACAAGAGTCATCGCTGCGGATCCTGGCCTGGACTTTCGCGCTCTACGCGTTCCTCCATTCGACGGCCACGTCGGCGCGGCGAGTTGCGCTGCTGTTGTCGATGATCGCCGCGCATGCGTGGCGCACGGCTCAAACATTGGGCTACGCACGGTCGCAGCGCAGCAATCATCTGTTCAGCGAAGCTGTTGGCCTCTGGACCGCGGGAACCCTCTTGCCTGAATTGACGGACGCGTCACTCTGGCAAAGACATGGTGCGCATCTATTACGCGAAGCCACGCTCGACCAGATCACTCCGGAAGGCGCTTGTCTTCAGGATTCATTCAACTACCAAAGGATGATTCTTCATCAGCTGCTGTGGACGCTTCGACTCGCAGAGGTCCATAAAATTCAGCTTGACCCTATGATTCGTGCGCGAACAGTTGCCGTTTTCGAGTTCATCCGCAGCTTTGTGGATTCAAAGTCCGGGAGTGCGCCGAACCATGGGTCGAATGACGGCAGCCACCTACTTCCGTTGAGTGGTTGCGAGTATGGTGACTTTCGCCCGCTGGTGAGCTTGGGAAGCTGTGTTCTAGGTCGTTCCCGTATCCTAGAAGCCGGACCGTGGGACGAGATTGCAGTCTGGCTTTACGGCAGGTCTCCGCAACTGGCGCAAAGCGAACCTGCCCAGACGTCGTCCTCGCCTTCCGGTTACTATCGCATCGGCAGCGAGAATTCTTGGGCACTGGTGCGAGCGGGATGCTATACACGGCGCCCGTTTCAAGCCGATCAACTTCACGTGGACTTGTGGCATCACGGAGTCAACATAGCCCGGGATGCCGGAACATATCTCTACAATGGCGACCCGCCGTGGAACAACGGATTAGCAGGGACGGGCGTTCACAACACTGTGATCGTCGATGGTAAAGATCAGATGCGGCGCGCCGGCCGCTTTCTCTGGCTGGATTGGGCGCAGGCGTCCGGCAGGGCCTTCCGCGGGAATCTGTCCAACCCGACCGCCGGCCAGCCGGATAGTTTTGAAGGCGAGCATAACGGCTACCGTCACCTGGGAGTGACGCATCGACGGATGGTCCGGTGCATCACAGAAGATGCCTGGGTGGTCGTGGATGACCTGCAGGGAACAGGTGAACACGCCTTGCGGTTGCATTGGTTACTTCCTGATTTTCCGTTCGAGATCAGTGGCGATTTTCCTGTTTGCGGAGTGCTTTCCGCGGAAGAGGCGTGCTGGCGTTGGAATATTTTTTCCAATGCTCCCGGCGCCGCGGCCGTAATTCGCGGTGGAAAGAATCTGGCAGGAACTCTAGCTGTTCGCGATCAAGAGTTGCTGGGATGGGAATCGCCTACGTATGGCGAGCTGTGTCCCGCGATTTCTCTTCTTTACGATGTTCATGCGCCCTTGCCGGTTCGCATTGTGACTGTGATTTTGGCTGGTGACGAGCTTCAAGTTCAGCAGCGCGATGGCCAATTGGTCGTCTTTCGCAATACTTCGGAAATTTATCAATTGCCTCTTGCGCCACCGCAATCCGCAGGGGCGAGCAGCTAGTCATCGTACAATTGCGGATGTCGTACCTTGAGCGGGACCTTTCACCTGTAATCGTGCTATGAAGCAACTTCTCCAACAGGTCAGCGGCGGCAATGTGGAAGTGGTTGACGTAACCGCCCCTAAATTGATGCCGGGATGCGTATTGGTCCGGACGGCCGCGTCGCTGGTTTCGGTTGGGACGGAGCGCGCCTCGTCTGAGTTTGCCCGAAAAAATATGTTACAGAAGGCGCGGATGCGCCCCGACTTGGTACGCGAGGTCTGGAACAAAGTGCGCCGAGACGGCGTGATCTCGACGTTAGCCGCGGTCCGCAGCCGGATGGATCAGCCGAGCGCTCCCGGTTATAGCAGTGCTGGAACAGTGGTCGCTGTCGGAGAAGGCGTCACTGGCATTCGTCCTGGCGATCGGGTGGCGTGTGCCGGCGCGGGTCACGCGGTTCACGCCGAGTTCGCTTGCATCCCGCGATTGTTGCTCGCAAAGATTCCGCCGGAGTCGGGCGTGAGTTTCGATCACGCCGCCGCCACCACGGTCGGGGCTGTGGCCCTGCACGGAGTGCGCACGGCCGACGTCAAACTAGGCGATGTCGTCGGTGTCATCGGACTTGGCCTGCTCGGACAACTCACAGTTCAAATTCTCAAAGCTGCAGGCTGCCGCGTCGTAGGCATGGACATCGACCGCGGCCGCGCCGGGCTTGCATTGCGCCTCGGCGCCGATAGCGCCGTAGATTCCTCCGCTGCATTCTTCGACTCTTGCATGCAACAGTCCGGCGGGCGTGGCTTGGATTCCGTCCTGATTACCGCTCAGACGAGCAGCAGCGAGCCCGTCAACCTGGCTGCCGAAGTAGCTCGTGATCGAGCTGTCATCACGGCAGTCGGGACCGTAGGCATGGCGCTCGAGCGTCGCCCGTTCTACGAAAAGGAACTCGATTTTCGCATTTCGCGCTCCTATGGCCCCGGACGCTACGACGCAGCTTACGAACAAAAAGGTGTCGATTACCCGATTGGCTACGTGCGCTGGACGGAGACGCGCAACATGGAGGCGTTTGTCCAGCTTCTCGCTGACCGCAAAATCGATGTAGAAGCCCTGATCACGCACCGCTTTCCGATTGAGCAGGCGCATTTGGCATACCAGCTCATATCGGAAAAGTCGGATCAGCCGTTTCTCGGTGTGTTGATTACATACCCGGAATTTGCCGAGGAAACCCGGCGTGTTACGTTCGGCGACGTCGATAGACCCGTTGCGGCCGGAACGAAGTCAATTGCTATAGGACTACTTGGAGCGGGCAGCTTCGCGACCAGTACTTTGCTGCCAGTCATTAAGCGAGTCGGGGAAGTGACGCTGGTTGGGGTCTGCGCCGCGAACGGTTCCCATTCGCATCAATCCGCCAGGAAATTCGGATTTCATCACGCTGCGTCAGATGAAGACAACCTGATTAATGATGCGGCAATCAACACAATAGTGATCGCCACGCGTCATCACTTGCACGCGCGGCAAGTGATCGCAGCTTTGAAGGCCGGTAAGTACGTATTTTGCGAAAAGCCTTTGTGCCTGAATGAAGAGGAATTGCGCGACATCGTGCGCGCTCACGAAGCTCAGCAACAAATCGGCAAAACGCTTTTGATGGTCGGCTTCAACCGGCGGTTCGCGCCTCTTGCGCTGCGGCTGAAGAATTTTCTTCGCGGTATCCGTGAGCCCTTGGCCATGCATTATCGCGTGAACGCAGGTTTCGTTCCTGCCGACCACTGGCTGAACGATCCCGAACAAGGCGGCGGCCGTGTGATCGGAGAAGTCTGCCACTTTGTGGATTTTCTCAGCTTCCTGGTCGGGTCATTGCCAATCGCGGTGCAAGTGAATAGCCTCGCGAACCCAGGTAAATACAGCAACGACAACGTAGTGAGTACTCTTCGTTTTGCAGACGGGTCGCAAGGCACAATCAGCTACCTGTCGAACGGCGACAAGTCCTACTCGAAGGAACGGGTTGAAGTCTTTGGCGGAGGTGCGGTTGCCGTTCTCGAAGACTTTCGCCGGCTCGATCTCGTTTCGCGGGGACGCAAGCAAGTGTTTCGATCGTACTTACGTCAGGACAAAGGGCACGGCGCCGAGTGGCGGGCTTTCGTCGAGGCGGTTCGGGCTGGAGGATCGTCCCCAATTCCTTTCGCGGAAATTGTGAATACGATGGCGACGACGTTTGCCTTGGAGAAGTCGCGCGCTTCAGGTCAGCCAATTTCGGTCGGCGGAGTTCAGAGCCCTCCTTTCGAAGAATAGCAGGAGTTCAGATCCAGGCGGTCGCCAATAAATTTCTGTCCAAAGCTCAGTGAAGATTCTCTACGTTTCGCAATATTTCCCTCCGGAGATGGGTGCGCCCGCGGCCCGTGCTGACGAATTGTCGCGGCACTGGGTCCGGATGGGACACGACGTCACCGTTCTCACCGGATTTCCCAACCATCCCACGGGTGTCGTGCCATTGGAGTGGCGATCGCGTTTACGAAGGTTTCTACACAAAGAAAAAATTGACGGAGTTCAAGTGGTCAGGACATGGCTCTGGCCGCTGCCGAATCGCAAAGCGCATGAGCGGATCCGTAATTACATTTCGTTCTGCCTGTCGGCGTCAGTCAGCGGCCTGGGTATCTCTAAGCCCGACGTAGCAATTGGCACCTCACCGCAATTGTTGGTCGCTCTTGCGGGATGGTGGCTTGCGAGATGGAAGGGCGTTCCCTTTGTCTTCGAAGTGCGCGACCTTTGGCCCGAATCGCTGGCCGCGGTTGGAGCAAGCGGAGAGGGAAGCATGCTTCATCGCACCCTTGGCGCGGTGGCCGGATTTCTTTATCGGCGCAGTGATCACATCGTAGTCGTCACGCCCGCGTTCAAAGATCACCTCATTCAACATTGGAATGTTCCGGCAGGGAAAATCTCGATCATTGAGAACGGAGTGGAAACCGATCTCTTTTGTCCTTGTGATCCAGAGAAAGCGCCCGGAAGCGAAGACCGTTTCGTGATCTGTTACATCGGCACGATGGGTATGGCGCATGGCCTTGAAACCCTGATTGCCGCCGCCCAGCACCTGCAGCAAACACTGCCCAAAGCCATGTTCCTGCTGATCGGGGAAGGGGCTGAGAAAGAACGAATCGAGCGATTGGCGGGTGCCCGCGGGTTGACCAATATCCGCTTTCTAGGACAGCAGTCGCGTGAGCGGATCCCAGCCTACATTGCGGGTTCAGATGTCTGCCTCGTCATGCTGAAGAAGACAGAGTTGTTTAAGACAGTGATCCCGACCAAGCTGCTGGAATATATGTCATGCGCGAAGCCGGTGATCGTCGCCGTGGATGGCCAATCTCGTCAGGTCGTCGAAGAAGCCGGCGCGGGAATTTTCGTGGAACCAGAGGATAGTTCTGCGCTGGTTAAGGCAATTCAACGCTTGGAGTCCGATCCGGCGGGTCGGCGACGCATGGGCGCCGCTGGGCGCACCTACGTCATAAGCAAGCTCTCCCGCGAACGAACCGCGCAGACCTACATTAACGTTCTTGAGAACCTGAAGAGGAATTGATCAGCTGACGGAATCAGGGGCGAATCGCGATTACTGCCAATGCGGAGGTCATCGAAAACGCTGCTTCCGCGCCCCGGTAGGCAAGAGCCTTACCCGCACTGCCAGGCACGAACAAAACGTCCCCTTTAAGCATGGCCACGTCGGGAGCTTTTGCCTGAAGTACCTTCTGAAGTTTCACAGGAATTTCCCTTACCCCATTCGGTGTTTGCCGCAGAATTTTTGCGCCATTGAGTGACGCTGTTCGGGTCCCGCCTCCGGCCAGCGCCAGCGCCTTGAGCACGGTGAGGGTATCGTCGTCAATCATGAATCCGCTGGGACGCGCTACATCGCCGACCACATAGACGATGCCCGAGCGCGCGACGATCACGGTATCTCCCGGCAGAATCTCTACATTGTCCTTGGTGTCATCGGCGAGGTTGGACGACAAATGCAACTCAACTTTTTGATCCGGATTCTGCCGGTGGAAGATGGTGACGTTGCGGCCAGCCTTCTCAGTAAGGCCTCCGGCAGCAGAAATCACGTCGAACAACCGGCGTTCTCCGATGGCAGGATAGGGGCCCGGGTGAGTTACTTCCCCCATTACGTTGATGGCTTGCGAGGCTGACTCATTCACGAAAATGTTCACGTGCGCATTGCGAACGAAACCCCCGTCCTCAAGCCGTTTTTGAATCAGTTCCTGTGCCTCCTCCACCGTGAGGTCTGCGACGTGCACGTAGTCGATCAAAGGAAGGTAAACGTCCCCACTATTTCCGATGCGTGCCTTGGTGTTGAGATCGGGAACTCCGTAAACGCTCAGATCGATCAGATCGCCCGCTGCCAACCTGGTACTGGAACTGCTTGGAATTTGGGGAGTGTCTGGGGAAACCGCACTCTGAGTGGATTGAGGGGGCGGAGCATCCCCGGGGACCGGTGTCTGGGCGAAGGCGAAACAACTCAAGACCAGCAAACACAGACTGTGCAACTGAAAACGGCGGGTCCGCCGAAACATACCAGGGCTCCTGGGGTTTAATGCGTGACAACGAGTCTAGCACAGGCGAAATGCGGTGTTCGCGTTCTTGCAGATGTTTACCAGCGAGGAACTGGAGGCTATGATTTTCCACATGCAGCGGCTTGGCAGCATTGCTCGCACTCCGCGATGAGTTGTATAGTTCCAAGATCGCAAAGATAAGCATCCGCAAATTTGAGCGGATCAAGGCTGTGGCGACATCGAACCCGGTTGAAATGAAAATAATTCTGACCGGAAGGATTGTCGGATTTTGACTTTTTTATTCCTAGGGATTTTTGTGGTTTCCCTGATCGTGTCTTTTGCTGCGACGCGACAGGTGCGAGACGTGGCTTCCCGCCGGGGATGGGTTTCTCTGCCGAGAGACGGGCGTCATGTCCACGACAGCCCGCTCCCGCGGCTGGGCGGCGTCGCCATCTTCCTGGCCTTTTCTCTAAGCTTGATCCTGTGGCTGGGCCTTGCCGTCCTGTATCCACGGTTGCTCGAGGGACTCGCCCCAGCGACTCTTCTTCGAATTTACGTTCCAGCCTGCCTCATTTTTTGCCTCGGCATTTACGACGATCTGCACGGCGCCAGCCCGTGGCTGAAATTTTCTGTGCAGGGCATTGCCGCCACCATGCTGTTCGTCGGCGGGATGCGCATCCTCGATCTGCCGGTCTTGTTCGGCGCGCATACTTTTCCATGGTTCGTCGGATTGCCGTTGACGGTCCTATGGGTAGTAGCGATCACGAACGCTTTCAATCTCATCGACGGCCTCGACGGCCTGGCTGCGGGCTCCGCGCTCTTCTCGACGGTGGTGTTTTTTGTGGTGGCACTGGTCAGCCATTCCTGGCTGGGATCGCTGATGAGCGTGGCGCTCGCCGGAGCGATTCTGGGATTTTTGCGTTTCAACTTCAATCCCGCCACAATCTTTCTCGGAGATTCTGGCAGCCTCTTTATCGGCTTTGTGCTGAGTGCGCTGGCGCTGGCGGGGGCGCAGAAGGCGCCGACTTTGGTTGCCGTTGCCATTCCGGTCGTGTCGTTCGGCCTGCCGATCCTCGAGACATTGCTTTCAATCATGCGCCGGCTCATAAGTGGGCGACCCGTGTTTACGGCCGATCGTGAGCATATCCATCACAAGCTTCTTCAGATGGGGATGTCGCATCGCCAGGTTGTGATTGTCCTCTATGCCGTCTCTGCGCTTTTTGCCATGCTGAGTTTGTTCTTGCTGTGGCCCACCGGCAGCACGCTCGGATTAGTGCTGGCTGTGGTCGGGACCGGCATTTGGCTTGGAGTGCAACATCTGAACTATCTGGAATTTGGCGAATTGCGGCGCGTTGCTATGCGAACCATGGAGCAGCGCCAGATCGTCATCAACAATCTTGCGATTCGCCGGGCGGTGGAAGAACTGAGAGTCGCTTCGGACTTCGATCAGATCCGCAGCATTCTTTTGGCCGCCTTCCATAGCAATGACTTCGACGCCTTCGAGTTGCAACTTAAGTCTCTGGCGAGCGACGGCCTGGGAGAAACGCACAAGCCTTTCCACTGGACCAAATTTCAACACATTGTGTCGATCTCAAGCCTGCCCTCATGGAAGTTGAGCCTTGACCTGATTACTACCTCCAACAAGCGTCGCGGCTCGCTAATGGTTTACCGCGTCTATAGCCAGCGGGGCCTGCAACTGGATGTCAACCTCGTAACTTCGGAATTCCCGGTTGTTCTCGCGGATGCCCTGGATCGTGTGCTTACCAACCCCGGCCTGATCCCGGCTGCCGGCCAGAGCGACCCTCCATACCTGGCCGCTAATCTTTAGGCCGATTCCTTGTTGAGCAGCACGCGGCGGACGCGGCAAGCCCGTCTCCTCCAACATTCACACTTATCTTCCGTGCGATTAAGGAGTGAGTTAATATGTATGCGCCTTTGGCCATGGTCTAACCCATGGAACTCAGTATTCTCCGACTACAGGATCCATTACCCGCCCCTGTCAGCGAGCGCCGGCGGCGCATTCGCCATAAACTTCACACGCCTGCATATGTCAGTTTCAAAGGCCCGAAAAGCGGGCTGGCGATTGATCTGAGTGAACTGCTGGACATCAGCGAAGACGGATTTGCCGTTCACACAAGGGAATACCTCGACGTCAACGGGCCCGTCAGTTTTTCGATTGACTTACCTGAGACCGGCCTTCACATACATTCGACAGGCCAGGTGGTGTGGAGCGACGCCGACCGTCGCACTGGAATTCGGTTTTCGGGGTTGCCCGACGAGACGCAGCGCCAGTTGAAACAATGGCTGTTCGTCAACCTCCTGATCGCACGCACGAACTACGGCGCCCGAACCGGGGAAGTCTCCTCGCGCGCTGAGATACTCGTTCCGCCGCAACCGGTTGTTCATTCCGCACTCTCCGCCTCAGTTGCGGATCTGACCGGAATGTTGTCGGCGGTCGAGGCTGTCCGCCGGGAGATCCGTGCAGCCGGCGACGATTTTGACGCGGTGCTTCACCTCATTACCGAACGCGCCTTGAGCCTGACCGGAGCCACCGGCGCTGCGCTGGCGCTGCTCACCGATACCACCATGGTCTGCCGCTCATCCGCCGGCGAACCTGCTATGCCATTGGGCATGCCTGTGGATTCAAAGCAAGGACTTTCCGGCGAGTGTGTCCGCAGCGGCCGCATGGTGACCTGCGAGGACACCGCCACCGACACGCGAGTAGATCCTGAAGTCTGTCGGAGCCTCGGGATTGGGTCAATGCTTGCCGCGCCGATACTTTCGGATTTTCGCGTAGCGGGACTGATCGAGGTCTTCTCGCCGCAAGCCCGAGCTTTCACCAAGGTTCATGAGACCGCCCTGGACAGGCTGGTGGAACTTGTTCCGAAGGCGCAATCGCCAATAGCTCCAACCCGTTCTGCCAGCGCCGAAGTGCCTTCGTCGTTCACCGGGGAAGCAGTTGCACGGGTGAATCCGATTCAGGAAACAGCCTGGGAGCCTGCACAGGAACCGCTGAAAGGTTTGCCGGTCCGACTCGGGCATCTAGCGTCACTATTTTTGGCGCTCGCCGGGATAGCGCTTGGAGCGGGTTACCTCTTAGCTCCGCGAATTGAAAAGATGTGGCGCGGCAATCCCGCCGTCGCGAACCGGCAACCTATTTCAACTACCGGCACGGCGTCTACTGCGAGCAGTTCGATCCCGTCAGTCACGAGGATCGAGACTTTGCGCAAGCGCGCTGAAGCGGGCGATGCCGAGGCGCAATGGGATATGGGAGCCCGTTACCACAATGGACAGGACGTTCCTCAGAGTGACGTTCAAGCTGCCCAGTGGTTCCAGCGGGCCGCAGATCAGGGACATGTCAACGCGCAATCGATACTCGGCGCCTACTACTGGGCTGGACGAGGAGTTCCAAGGAATCTCACTCAGGCGTACTTCTGGTCGGCGGTTGCCTTGCATCAGGGTGACCGCGACAGTGATTCGCGACTCCGAGGTTTGGCTCTACAGATGACGCGTGAGCAGGTCGTCACGGCCCAACAGCAGGTAGACGATTGGCTCCGGCAACATCACGCTTCGAAGTGAG
>QIAJ01000135.1:0-3699 GCA_003225495.1 Acidobacteriota bacterium | reverse complement strand
AGTCTTTTTCCCGGTCGTAAAATGAAGTCGTGGGCACCCTTCGCGAAATTCTGAACGATCACGTTCGCGAGGCTGATCCCCGCCTGGTTGAGAAACTCGATCACAACCGGCTGCGCTGCTTTTCCTGCGGACACTGCTGCCCGATTCCCGATGGCCAGCCCGGCGTGTGTAAAATTCGCTTCAACCGAGGCGGGAAACTTTACGTTCCCTGGGGCTACGTTGGCGGAGTTCAGTGCGATCCGATCGAGAAGAAGCCATTCTTCCATGCGTATCCCGGCGCGCTCGCCTATAGCTTCGGAATGCTTGGGTGCGATCTGCACTGTTCGTATTGCCAGAACTGGGTGACGTCACAGGCATTGCGCGACCCTGACGCTGTGTCTCCGCCGCTTGAGGCTACTCCAGACTTGCTTGTGCAGGACGCCTTGGCTCAGGGAGCGAAAGTTCTGGTCAGCACTTACAACGAACCTCTGATAACGAGTGAATGGGCGGTAGCAATCTTTCGCGCGGCGCGCGAAGCTGGCCTGTTGACAGCGTTTGTGTCGAATGGCAATGGCACCCCGCAGGTGCTGGAATATGTACGCCCATGGATTGATCTCTACAAGGTGGACTTGAAGAGTTTCGACGACCGCCACTATCGCGAATTGGGTGGCCGCCTTCAGCCGATTCTGGATACCATCCGGCGTTTGCATGATATGGGTATCTGGCTGGAAATCGTTACTCTGCTCATTCGGGGTTTCAACGACAGCGATGACGAGTTGCGCCGGCTGGCCGAATTCCTGTCCGGCGTATCGTCTGATATTCCCTGGCACGTGACGGCCTTTCACAAGGATTACAAAATGACCTCTCCCGAAGACACGCGCGCCGAAGATCTTTTACGGGCTGCCGCGATTGGACGCGAAGCCGGATTGCGCTATGTATACGCCGGCAATCTTCCCGGCAGGGTCGGTGATCTCGAACACACACACTGCCGCCGGTGCGGTGAAATGCTGATCCAGCGCTACGGATACATGATCCGGCAATATCAGCTGACGCCGGAAGGAAATTGTCCAGCCTGCCACACGCCGCTTCCCGGACGTTGGTCCCGTCAATTTGACGGACAGATCGCCTCCCGTCCTTTTCTTCCGCGCCGGCACGCGCAATTGGTTAAAATCCTCACGCGGTAATAATCAGCATTCATGCGGATTCTCAAGGCACTCCTAATCACGGCGCTGTTGTGTGCGGATCCTGCCTGCTCACCGCGCGATTTTCTCACGCGGAGGCTGGCTGGGGACCTCATCTCCGCGTCCGACACTTTCAAAGTTCCGCAAATCTTCTTGCTGAAGACAGGTATCGTCTCCAACAAAGATTTCAATTCGCCCGATTCGCTCGTGCTCGAGCGTCAGGGATGGATCATTGGCACGCAGCAGAAATGTCCGGCAGGAGTCGATCCTCCTCCGTGCTGGGATGTAGTGCTGTCACCGCACGGCGTCGATGCCTTCCGATCGTTGATCTCTGAGTCGACGCACGGTGGCACTCAGATTCCAATCAAGGTTGCGCGCCGCGAACTGGTGGACATCACCGGAATCAGCAAGGCCGGTAACTTTGCCGATGTGGAATTTCTCTGGCACTGGGTGGCCATGAACGAAGTCGGCAGCGCTCTGTACGATAGCGGTGTGCGCTACCGGTCCACTGTCGGGTTTCGCAATTTTGATGACGGCTGGCGCCTTCAAGGCGAACCGCTGCGCAACAACCAGTCTCTCGACGAGGCGCTGCGCAACTCTCAACCCGCGCCGTGAAGGAGCGACGATGTAATGATGATCTTTCGTCTGTTATTTCTTTCATTGCTGGTCGTTTTTCTTGAGCCTATATCGCGTGCCGACACCCTCGACGATCTAGCCCGCGATTTCTGGACATGGCGTGCCGTCGAGATGCCCGTCTCGACAGATGACATTCCCCGCCTCGATCGGCCCCCTGGGTGGATACCGGATTGGTCGCCTGCGGCAGTCGAGTCTTATCGCGGGAAGGTGAGCGCGTTTGAGCAGCAGTGGAAAGCCTTGGATGTTTCAAAGTTGCCTATCCCTCGCCAGGTGGACTATCGCCTCATCGGATCGGCGATCGCACGGGCGCGCTGGGAATTGGATTTCCAGCGCAGTTGGCGTCGCAATCCTAACTTCTACCTTGACCAGAGCTTAGGTGCTTATTTTCATCTACTACTTCAACATCAGCCATTCTCCGCAGATCGTGGCGCAAACATCGTTGCCACCCTCCATGCGACGCCGAAAATCCTTGATGGCGGGCGCAGGAATCTGACAGAAGCGGTGCGCCCCTTTGCCGAACTGGCTTTAGATTCCCTGAAAGATCTGCGTCCCCGGCTGATGGCCTCCGCGCGCGAATTGAAACCTCTTCTCGATGCGGATTCCCAGAAGCAAATTGACGCCGCCGCAGAGTCGGCGGCTCTCGCATTCGATCAGTATCGCGACTGGCTCAACGGGAAGCTTGCTTCCATGTCGTCGCAAACGGCGATCGGAGAAGCAGGTTACATTTATTTCTTAAAGAACATTGCTCTGCTGCCCTATTCGCCCCAGCAACTTCTCGACATCGGGCGCAACGAGTGGGCTCGCTCAGTCTCATTTCAGACGTACGAAGAGCATCGAAATCTAGGAAAGCCCGAACTACCGATCCCCACTTCCATTGAAGAAGAGATCGGGCGCGAGCGCCGCGACGAAGAGGCCGTCCGGAAGTATCTGGAAGAGAAACAAATCTTGTCCGTGCCGTCGTGGATGCGGCGCTACACATGGCAAGCGATGCCGCCATATATGAAGCCCCTGGAGGGCACCGGCGAGGCCGATGACTTCACGGGACCGACGCGGCTGAAAGAAGACTGCATGCGTTACATCGATCCGCCCAGCGCTGATCTCGGATACTTCGCGCTCGCCGACGCCAAAGATCCGCGAACCGGGATCGTGCACGAGGGAGTCCCCGGCCACTATTTTCAACTGGCGCTGTCATGGGCCCATCCCGATCCGATTCGCCGCCACTACTACGATTCGGGAGCCAATGAAGGCATCGGATTCTACGCCGAAGAGATGTTGCTGGAAGCCGGACTGTTCGACGATAGCCCGCGCTCGCGGGAGATTATTTACAGCATGGTACGCCTGCGCGCGTTGCGCGTGGAGGTGGATGTAAGGTTAGCGCTCGGTGAGTTCACGATCGCTCAGGCAGCTGAATATCTAGAGAAAACCGTGCCCATGGACTCGCACACTGCCCACGCGGAAGCGGCGTTCTTCGCGTCCTCTCCGGGACAGGCGATCTCCTATCAGATCGGCAAGACGCAAATCATGCGCTTCCTGGCTGAGGCGCGGCGTCAGCAAGGCCGCAAGTTTGATCTGCGAGCCTTTCACGATTTTCTGTGGCTCAACGGAAACGTCCCGATCGCGCTGCAGCGTTGGGAATATTTGGGACTGAAGGATGATCTGGAGACGGTGGGCCGTTAGTCGCTGCTCAACGATCGTTGGGGTAGTGTTTTCGGGTGCGCGAACGACCAAGGACAAGCGACCGATGACGTTCTTCCATTGCCACCACCAGCGTGCGCGGTGTATACCTCTCTATCCAAAATTATGCGAACACTCATCCTTGTCCTCGGGTCACTTCTCGCGTCAGTTGTGTTATTTGCGCAGGACGCAAAACCAAAAATTACCCTCGATGAATTCTTCAACTCTG
>QIAJ01000133.1 GCA_003225495.1 Acidobacteriota bacterium | reverse complement strand
TGACGTTACTGCGGATTGGGACGGAACATGGCGCGGCGGTAGTTGAGGTTGGAACGAATCATCCTGGCGAACTGGCGCCGCTGGTGCGGATGGTACAGCCGAAGTACGGACTCATCACGAGTATCGGACGTGAACACCTGGAATTCTTTGGTGACGTGGCGGGTGCGGCGCAGGAAGAGGGCTGGCTGGCGGAACTGTTGCCCGCGGACGGCAAGCTGTTCATTGGCGTAGGTGAATGGACGGAGAGAATTGCGCGGCGGACACGTGCGACCGTCGTTTGGGCTACGCCGAAGTTAGAGTTCAGGACGCATCTTCTTGGGCGTCATCAGCGGCTGAACGTGGCGTTGGCCGTAGCCGTCGCACGCGAACTCGGCTTGAGCGATGATCAGATCCAGAAAGGGTTGGATCGATGCAAGCCGGCGAAAATGCGGTTGGAGCTTTGGGAAGCGAAGGGCGTCCAGGTGCTCGATGATTCTTATAATGCGAACGCCGATTCAATGCTCGCGGCCCTGGAGACGTTGATGGAATTACCGAGTCGCGGCCGGAAGGCTGCGATCCTGGGCGACATGGCTGAGCTGGGAGAACAGGCGGAAGCGGCGCATGCGGAAGTTGGTAAACGCGTCGGCGAACTTGGAATCGATTTGTTGATCGCCGTGGGCAAGTACGCAGCAGTCACGGCGAAAGGCGCACGCAATGCGGAGCAATTCCCGGACGTGGAGAGCGCGTGCAAAGCCGTGCCGAAACTTATCCGCGCGGGTGACTTGGTCTTGTTGAAAGCGTCGCGTGCGATGCGGCTCGATCGAATTGGAGAAATTTTAAAAAACACTTCTTTCAGCGACTCGAAAGTTGCAACATGAGGGCGTTCGCGAGAGATGATCTATTATTTTACGCAATACGTCCTTCAGTTGGCGCACGGCACTGGATGGCAGGACCCGCTCTCGTTCCTTAGGCTGTTTCGTTACACGACAATGCGCGCCGCGGGGGCGGCGATTACCGCGCTGGTCCTGAGTTGGTGGCTCGGACCGCGAATCATCGCCTGGCTGCGTGAACTGAAGTTCGGCCAGCATTACGAGGACAAAGCCGAGCAGGCATCGTCGCCGTGATGGATTTCACCGCGCTGCTCTGGGCACAATGGAACGTGTTAATGGCGGTGGCTTTGCTCTCGGTCGTGGTGTTGATGGGGCTTGGGTTTTATGACGATTACGCGAAGATCAATCAGCAGAACAATGAAGGGTTCACCTCAAAGCTCAAGTTAATGGTGCAATCGTCGCTTGCGATTTTCATTGCGGTCTATCTGTGGCGGGCGCCGGGGACGAGCAAGCTGATCAGTGAAGTGATGGTGCCCTTCGTCAAGCACCCGATTCTTACCGGCGCCGGTGGCGCGGCCGTCGGAATACTGCTGGCGTCGATAACCATCGTAGGCAGTTCCAACGCAGTGAATCTGACGGATGGTTTGGATGGATTGGCGATTGGCTGCACGCTCATTGTCTGCTTCGCGTTCCTGGTGTTGACATATATGGCCGGTAACGCGCGCATGGCCGAATATCTGCAAATTCCGTACGTGCATGGCGCAAGCGAGTTGACGGTGTTCTGCGCGGCAATGATCGGTGCGGGCCTGGGATTTTTGTGGTTTAACTGCCATCCGGCACAGGTGTTCATCGGCGATACAGGCTCGCTCGCGCTCGGCGGTGCGCTCGGGATTATCGCGGTGCTGATTCACCAACCGCTGGTGCTGGTGATCGCGGGTGGCGTGTTCGTGGTCGAAGCGCTCTCGGTGATGCTGCAGACAAGCTACTTCAAGTACACCCGGAAGAAGTATGGCGCGGGGCGTCGCATTTTTCTGATGGCACCATTGCACCACCATTTCGAGAAGAAGGGCTGGCACGAATCGCAAGTAGTGATGCGCTTTTATATCCTGGGCGTGGTCTGCGCCGTCGCGGCGTTGAGCACGCTAAAAATTCGCTAGCTGTGAATAGCTGGTGAATAAATAAAAAGAACTTTTGTTTTCGGAAACTCTCGCCCTCACGCAAAATCAGGGCGTGAACGATCATCCGGCTTTATCGCAAAAGAAAATACCGCGACGCGAGCGCCTGATCCTTGCCTTGGACGTGCCGGGCGTGACCGAAGCGAAGGGTTTGGTCGATCGACTTGGCGACGCGGTGCGGTTCTATAAGATTGGGCTGCAGCTCTTCATGGCGGGCGGCTATTACGAACTGATCGAGTGGCTGAAGGGGAAGAACAAACAGGTTTTCGTTGATCTGAAGTTTTTCGATGTGCCGGAAACGGTGAAGTTGGCGGTGGCACAGCTCAAAGGGCGAGGGGTGACGTTCGCCACGGTCCACGGAAATGACGCAATTCTTAAGGCGGCAGTGGATGCGGACAGCGGAGTGCAAGTCCTTGCGGTGACGGTACTTACGAGCCTTGACCGGGGGGATTTGGCCGATTTGGGCTTTGAATGCGATGTGGAATCGCTTGTGCTATCAAGGGCACGGCGGGCGCTGCAAATTGGGTGTGCCGGAGTGATTTCGTCGGGGTTGGAGGCACCGCGATTACGGCAGCATTTGGGGCAAAATCTTTTGATCGTCAGTCCTGGAATCAGGCCGGTGGAAAACAAACTAATAGAAACAGATGGTCGACCGATTCGACGTGCAGCCGACCCACGTGCGAAAGCGGAAGAGATACAGGGAACCATTGCCCGGATTTTTGGCGAGTGAACAACTTGGTGAACAACGTGTGAATAGACAGCGAATAAGTGGTGAAATCCGGTGAATAACTCGCGAAAACAAATTTCTTCTGGAAATCTTTTGGTTTGTCTTGCGCAACTCCTGCAATCCGTTCAAAAACATCTAACTAAAGCATCCTAATGCGTTCAATGGAAAGCAAGCGGGTCATGGTCATTGGTTTGGGAATCAGCGGATCGGCGGCGGCGACGTTGCTGCGCAAGCGCGGCGCGCGAGTCACGGCCGTCGACTCGGCGGACACTCCGGCTTTGCGCCAGGAGGCGGCGCGATTGCGCGGTGAAGGGACGGAAGTTTTGCTTGGTGCGATGCAGGCGCCGGAAGGCGAATTTGATTTAGTGGTGACGAGCCCCGGTGTGCCGCCAACGAGTCCCATTTTGACCGAGATGACTGGACGCGGCGTGACTGTCATTGGTGAAATGGAGTTAGCCTTTCGTTACTCACTCTGCCTGAATATCGCTATCACGGGCACGAATGGAAAGACCACGACGACGGAATTGGTGGAGCATGCCCTGAAGCAGAATCAGACCAAGACGATCGCGGCAGGCAATATTGGGCTGCCGGTTTGTTCGATCGTGGACCAAACGTCCGATCTGGACTTTTTGACCCTGGAGGTCAGCTCTTTCCAGCTTGAGACGATACAATTCTTCCGCCCAGTGATTGCGGTGATGCTCAATTTGACCCCCGACCATTTGGACCGTTATGCGAATATGGAGGAGTACATCCGGGCTAAAGCGCGGATTTTCATGAATCAGCAGGCCTTTGATTGGGCCATCGTCCAGAGCGAAGCATTGGCTAAAATGCAGGCTTTAGGCCTGTCGATACCCTCCAAAATCATCACTTTTAGCGCCACTGACCCCGCTGCGGACATCTATTTGGACAGGGGCCTATTGATAAGCCGGATGCAGGACTGGGCCGGCCCATTGCTGGATATGGACCATTGCCGGCTGCGTGGCCCGCATAATGCTGAAAATCTCATGGCAGCATTGGCGGTTGGCCGGGTTTTGCGGATTGGGCTTAGCGGTATGGTCGAGTCCTTAAAGGCCTACGAACCCGCCGCCCATCGCTGTGAAGTAGTGGCTGAAATCGACGGTGTAACTTATATCAACGATTCCAAGGCGACCAACCTGGACGCTGTGCAGAAGGCGTTACTGTCTGTCCCAGCGGCGGCGGACAATCACCCGAATGTGTGGCTGATTGCGGGCGGCAGGGACAAGGGCCTTGGATTTCATGAAGTCGGGCCTTTGCTTTCGCGCAAGGTCAAAGGAGCTTTTTTGATTGGTGAGGCGCGCGAGAAGCTTCGCGCTGCATGGGGCCTGTTCACGCGCTGCACGCTTGTGGACTCGCTCATACAGGCGGTAGAAGAAGCGTCGCAGTGCGCTGAGCCGGGCGACGTCGTTTTGCTTTCACCCGCGTGCTCGAGCTTTGATCAATTCCGCGACTACAAACATCGTGGGGAAGTTTTTCGACAAGCAGTTAATCATCTACAGAATTTTGAGTCCGAGCCGGGTGGCCGGACCAGCGGGCCAGCGACAGGATCCGGTCCGCTCTCCGAAACGTACAACACAGATTTTAATGACACGCGCGCTTCGAAACGAGCAAGGGAGCTCACGGGAGCGCGAATTTAGAATCAGCCATGAAGACAACTAATCCTAGCCCATTGGTCCCGCAGGGAACTTTGCCCGACAATCGCGGAAAATCTCGCGTCCAATTCACCGTTCTGACCATTCT
>QIAJ01000132.1 GCA_003225495.1 Acidobacteriota bacterium | reverse complement strand
TGCGCCTTGTCCTTGGATAACCCGAGCGGGAACGTGACGTTCACCCAATTCAACAAGCCGACGTAGTTCGGCTCTTCGCCAGCCGCCCCGGTGCCGAGAAATTCCTGGACCTTCGCCGGAACGGCTTCGTCGATCACTTCGAAGACAAGCTTGCGCGGGTCGTCCGAATCGATCGTGTCGTTGCGGTAGGTGTAAACGACTTCGCGCTGATTGTTCATCACGTCGTCGAAATCGAGGGTCCGTTTCCGGGCGAGATAATTCCGCTGCTCCACGCGCTTCTGCGCCGTCTCGACGGATTTGTTCAGCCACGGATGCTCGAGTTCCTGGCCTTCTTCCAGCCCGAAGCGCTCCATGATTTTCGTCATGCGATCGGCCGCGCCGAAGTTCCGCATCAAATCGTCCTCGAAGCTCACGTAGAACCGCGAGCCGCCGGGATCGCCCTGGCGCGCGCAACGTCCGCGCAACTGCCGATCGATGCAGCGCGATTCGTGGCGTTTGGTGCCGATGACGTAAAGCCTCCGTGCCGCGCCCCGCCATGTTGGTGGAGATCGTGACCGTTCCCGCCTGGCCGGCGCGCTGGACGATCTCCGCTTCCTGCATGTGGAATTTCGCGTTGAGAACGTTGTGCGGAACTTTTTCGCGCTTCAGCATTCGGCTCAGCAACTCGGACGATTCCACGCTCACCGTGCCGACCAACACCGGTTGCTGGTTCGCATGCCGTTGTTTGATCTCGTTGATGACTGCGTTGTATTTCTCGCGGCGCGTTTTGTAGATGCGATCGTTCGCGTCCTTCCGCGCCACTGGCCGGTTCGTCGGAATGACGTTGACGTCGAGCTTGTAAATATCGTGGAACTCGGCCGCTTCCGTGTCCGCGGTGCCGGTCATGCCCGCGAGCTTGTGGTAGAGCCGGAAATAATTCTGAATCGTGATCGTAGCGAGCGTCTGCGTCTCGCGATCGATCTGGACGCCTTCTTTCGCTTCCACCGCCTGGTGTAATCCGTCGCTCCAACGGCGGCCCGGCATTTTTCGGCCGGTATACTCGTCGACGATGACGACCTTATTGTCTTCGATGACGTATTGGACGTCCTTTTCAAACAGGCAATAAGCGCGCAGCAGCTGCGAGATGTTGTGGATCCGCTCGGCCTGAGCGTCACAATGTTGCTGCCGCTCGTTCTTCGCCTTTTCTTTTTGCTCGGGCGACAAGTTAGGATCGAGATCGATCTCGGTGAACTCGCTGATCAAATCCGGCAGCACGAAGGAGTCGGGCTCGTCCGGATTCAGAAATGCGCGGCCCTGCTCTGAGAGATCGGATTCATTCGATTTCTCGTCGATGGTGTAGAAGAGCTCTTCCTTGAGCGCGAACAGTTCCTCTTTCCGCGCATCCTGGTAAAACTGAAGCTCGGCCTTGTCGACTGCTTTGCGTTTCTCCGGGTCCTCCATCATGCGGAGGAGCTGCTTGTTCCGAGGCTGGCCGAGCTTGACCTTGAACATCGCCAGACCGCCTTCTTCGATCTCGCCCTTTTCGAAAAACTCCTTCGCTTCGCTCGCAAGCCGGTTGCAAAGCATGTTCTGCTTTCGGACGAGCTGATCCACCAGCCCGCGCCATTTGTCGTATTGATGCGTCGAAACGGTGGACGGCCCGCTGATGATCAACGGCGTGCGCGCTTCGTCGATCAGGATGGAATCGACTTCGTCGACGATCGCATAATTGTAGCCGCGCTGGACCTGCTGCTCGCGCGTCGTGGCCATGCCATTGTCGCGCAGATAATCGAAGCCGAACTCGCTGTTCGTGCCGTAAGTAATATCCATCCCGTACTGCTCGCGACGTTCGTCCGGCGATTGATCGTGCTGGATGCATCCGGTCGTTAGGCCGAGGAAACCGTAAAGCTGACCCATCCATTCGGCGTCGCGGCGAGCGAGGTAATCGTTCACTGTCACGAGGTGCGCGCCCTTTCCGGTGAGCGCATTCAGGTAAAGGGGGAGCGTAGCCACCAGCGTTTTGCCTTCGCCGGTCGCCATTTCGGAAATCCGCCCGCGATGGAGCACCATGCCGCCCACGAGCTGCACATCGAAGTGGACCATGTTCCAGCTCATTGGCTGATCGCAGACCGTGAATTCCTGCTGGCGCTCGGTCAGCCGCCGCGCCGCATTTTTGACGACAGCAAACGCTTCCGGCAAAATCTCGTCGAGCTTCGCCCAATGTTCCGGCAGCTCCGTGATCTGGGCGAGCTCCGCCTTCCACGCCGCGGTTTTGGCGCGCAGCTCGTCATCCGACAGCGCCTTAAACTGCTCGTCTAACTCGTTGATGTGACGGACTGTCGGCATCAGACGCTTGATTTCGCGCTGATTCTTCGAGCCCAGTATTTTCTTTAAAATCCAACCAACCATGTGAGCGCCTAATATCGATGGATTTCCGGCGGAAACAACCGCTGTGAACCGTTGTGTGGGGCAATTTTCCCGCTAGACTCGCCGGATGAAGAAGATCATTTCCACGACCGACGCGCCCGCGGCGATCGGGCCATACTCGCAAGCGGTGCGAGCCGGTTCCCTCGTTTTTTGCGCAGGACAAGTTCCGCTCGATCCAAAGACCGGCCAGATCGTCTCCGAAGATATCGTCGAACAGACGAAGCGAGTCCTCGATA
This sequence comes from Acidobacteriota bacterium, assembly GCA_003225495.1. Classification (GTDB taxonomy): domain Bacteria; phylum Acidobacteriota; class Terriglobia; order Terriglobales; family Acidobacteriaceae; genus Acidiflorens. The sequence continues at coordinate 1,376 of QIAJ01000132.1, read as the reverse complement.
GCGTGACCGCCATTCTCAAGGCGGAAAACCTGACGATGGCGAACGTGGTAAAGACGACTGTCTTCCTCGCCGACTTCGGCGATTTCCAAAAGATGAACGAAGTTTACGCCACCTATTTTAAGGACAACCCGCCGGCGCGCTCGACGGTCGGTGTTTCGACGCTGCCGAAAAATGCGCGGGTCGAGATCGAGGCAATCGCATTCGATGACGGCGGCTCCTCTGGTGGCAAAACTGCCAGCGATACTTCCGGCTAATGAGCGAGGATCTGCTCGCGCTTTTTCGCAAGACCGGCGCGCTGCTGGACGGCCATTTCGTTCTCCGCTCCGGGCTGCATAGCCGGCAATTTTTCCAGTGTGCGCTGCTCCTTCAGCATACCGACATCGCAGCGGACGTTTGCGGCCGGCTTGCGGATAAGCTGCGTGCGGTTGATTGCGACGCAGTCGTTTCTCCCGCCCTCGGCGGGATCATCGTCGGCCAGGAAGTGGGGCGAGCGCTGGGGAAACGCCATATTTTTGTCGAGAAAGACGCCGGCGCGCTTGTCTTGCGGCGCGGGTTCGCGATCCGGCCTAACGAGCGGTTCATCGTCGCCGAGGACGTGGTCACCCGCGGCGGCCGCGTCCAGGAAACAGTGGACATCGTCCGCGCGCATGGTGGACAAGTCAGCGGAATCGGCGTGATCGTCGATCGGAGTGGCGGCCAGCGGCCCGATTACGGTTGTCCGTTCGTCAGCCTGGTCGAGATGAACGTCGAGACTTTCCCGGCCGATCAATTACCGAATGATCTTGCTGGAATTCCCGCGATAAAACCTGGAAGCAAATGAAATGAGAATTCTGGTTTCCGGAATTTGCGGTTTTGTGGGGAGTTCGATCGCGAACGGTTTGCTCGCGAACGTTTCGAGCCGTGAGCTTATCGGGATCGACAATCTGAGTCGCGGCGGAAGCCAGGTAAATCTCGAGCCGTTGCGGAAACGCGGAATCGCTTTTCGCCACGCAGACCTTCGGTGCGCCAGAGACCTCGAATCCATTGGCAAGATCGACTGGATCATCGACGCCGCGGCGAACCCGAGTGTGCTGGCCGGCGTGGATGGCAGCACGAGCAGCCGTCAGCTCCTCGAGCATAACCTTTACGGAACCGTGAACCTTCTCGAGGTCGCGAAAAAAAATCGGGCCGGGTTTACGCTGCTGAGCACCAGCCGTGTTTATTCCGTCAAGGCGCTCTCTGAAATTCCAGTCGTGGTGAAAGACGCGGCGTTTACGCCGGAACCTGCCGTATCTCTACCTGACGGCGCGACCGAGCACGGTATTGCCGAAAATTTCTCCACGACGCCGCCAGTGTCACTCTACGGCGCATCGAAAGTCGCTTCGGAATCCATCGCG
>QIAJ01000131.1 GCA_003225495.1 Acidobacteriota bacterium | reverse complement strand
GCCTAAAGAACGGCACGATTTATCGGATCGTTTAGAACAGCGCCATGTCGATCATGCCAGTCATGCTGCTTGAGGTTCATTGTCTGAGCCTCGCCTTCCAGAAAATTACTGAGCCTGGTGTTCGCCATGATACCTGCGACGGTCCACCGAATCGAGTAAGATCTCGCTCACGGTTTGACAAAACAGTACACCATGATAGGCCAAACGAGATAATGGTGGCATAATTGCTCACATTGGATACAGAATCTGACGGTAGCAAAGTTAGCGGCGAAAGCGAAGTCAATTCAGACCAGCGTTTGTGAGCAATCATGAATGGGTTGGGGGACTCTGAATCCATGCTTGGCGGGGACCAAAACTTCGATACCAAGACTGTGCAGGGGAAAGAACTGCTGGCCGATCTGCTCTTGGAAGCCGGCGCCGTTGACGTCTATCCCGCATCACTCGCTCAAGAAAGGTTGTGGTTCCTCGACCAGCTTCAGGGTCAGAGCTCCGCTTATAACGTTCACCTGGGCCTGTGGTTACGAGGATCCCTCCATCTGGATGCGCTCCACCGCAGCGTGCAGGAAATCGTGGACCGGCATGACAGCCTGCGTACATCGTTCAGGCTGGAAGGCGCCGAACTTAAGCAGTTGGTAGCACGGAATTTCACTGCAGCAATTCCAGTCGACGATGTCACCGGTTCGCCTGAGCCTTATGCCGAGGCTTATCGCCTGGCCCAGCAGGAGGTAGAAGCTCCTTTTGATCTACAAATCGGGCCGATGTTTCGCGCGCGCTTATTGCGTGTGACGCCGAACGACCACGTATTTTTGTGCACGATGCATCACATCATCACCGACTCGTGGTCTGTGCAGATCCTGGCGCGAGAGTTGACGACAACGTATGAAGCGTTTTCTTCAGGAAAACCTTCGCCCCTTTCCGAGCTTCCCATCGGGTACGGCGACTATTCGGAGTGGCAGCGCGACTGGTTCGGCACTGAACAAGTCCAACAACAGTTGAACTATTGGAAGACTCGACTCCAGGACGCGCCTCCTTTCCTCGAATTGTCGAAGGATGGACCGCGCCCTGCGGAACAAACATTTAAGGGCGGAAGCCAGACCGTTCAGTTGCCCGATGAGCTGATTTCCGCGATCAAGAACCTCGCCCCTCAATGGCAGTCGACCCCATTCATGGTTCTGCTCGCGGCGTTCAAGGTCCTACTCTACCGCTACAGTGGACAGCCCGACTTGCTGCTGGGAGTTCCGGTGGCAGGGCGCAATCGGGTGGAAACGGAAGGTCTGATCGGATTTTTTGTCAACACGCTGGTACTGCGCGATAACCTCTCTGGGAATCCTGCGTTTAGCGATCTACTGGCACAACTGCGCGAGACCATGCTGGGCGCCTTCGCGAACGCAGACGTGCCCTTCGAGAAAGTAGTCGAGGCCCTTCAGCCCGAACGTAATTTGAGTTATAACCCGATCTTCCAGATTATGTTCTCCGTGATCAAGGCTGCCATCCAGTCCCACAGCTTTGGCGATTTGACCGCTTTTCCATATGTGGTAACGCCCACTACCTCGATCTTCGACCTGAGCGCAACCATAATTGAGGGAGTTGACGGGCTATGGTTTGCTCAGATCGATTACAACAACGACCTTTTCGGGCCCGAGCGAATTGCCAGAATGCTGGAAGACTATGTCTGCTTGCTAAAAGGCGTCACTGCCGATCCGGAGGCCTGCATTCTTGATCTTCCGATTGTGTATGGGGATCCTGGTTTTGCGCGTGCATCCGCGGAAGCTTCTTCTTCTCACCATCGCGAAAGCAAAGAAAATCCGCGGGATCCTATGTCCCGGTCGTCGTCATCGCGTCAGGGATTATCGCTCGATCCAGAGGAACGTTTGCTTGCCGGAATCTGGAGGGACGTCCTTGGACTTCCATCGGTTGGGGTTCATGACAACTTTTTTGAAGTTGGCGGTCACTCTCTGCTGGCGGCCCGTTTGATTGCTCGAATCCAGGCCGCGACTGGACAAAAGATCCCGGTCTCAGCTATATTCCGGGCGCCGACGATCGAGAAATTCGCACGCCTCCTTCGAGACAAAGCTGCCGCGCAGCCAGATCCTTTCGCGATGAAACTCAACGCGGTGGAGCGTGGCCTTCCGTTCTTCGGTGTAGCCATCCCCGCGGTGGACACGACCGGATTCGTGCAACTCGCGCAGGATCTGGTGCCGGCTCATCCTTTCTACAAATTGCAGGCGCCCAGTCCTATGATGTGGACGCCGCCATTTCGGCGCGAGGAGATGCAGACATTAGCCAAGGAATACGTTGCCGCGATGCGATCAGTCCAACCCCACGGGCCTTACTGCCTTGGCGGTATGTGTCTTGGAGTTCTCATAGCGCAAGACATGGTCCTCCAGTTGGAAGCGGAAGGGGAAGAGGTTGCGCTATTTACAATTTTCGATACCTGGGTCCTTGAGAACTCGCAGTTTCGTTCGCTCTGGGCGGTCGACTATTATTACCAGCGAATAAGGGCACTCCGTAGCCGTTCACTTAACGAACAACTGTCCACCATGCGCCGAACCGTGGGACGTTGGATTGCTCCCGGTTCCGGAGAGAGCGAAGCGCAGCGAGATGGCTGGCGAGAAGCCTTATGGCCAGGTAAAGAATTTGAGCCTCCGCGTTTTCATGCACCTGTACTTTTGTTTAAGCGACCTCGGCAGCCTTACTACCGCATTCGTGATCCGCAGATGGGTTGGGCAGATCGCTCTTTGGGGGGCGTGGAAATCTCCGAAATCGATTGCGGACATTTCGAGATGTTCCGAGAACCGCACGTGCGCGTCGTGGCTGAAAGATTGGGAGCACGCTTGCAGGACATCGCACTTCGCCCGCATTCCCCCGCATCATTACTCGCCCCCGGCAGAGATCTGATCATTGGCCCGGAATCGGGAACATTGGCGGGTTCAGCAGCATAATCAGGGAAGGATTAGCCCGGGATGAGCACCCCTCCTGAAGCGCTTTCAGCTTCGCAGATCGCAGAGAAGTCGCGAGATGTGGAGGCCGTCGTACCGCCCGAAGGGGCAGATGCGATTGCGCATGTTCCCGTGCGGCCAATCAAGGTCATCCGGCCGCCATCGTTTTCGCTCAGTACGATCTTCACTGGCCTCCGTACACTGACGCAATATTCTGATCTTCTCTACACGCTAAGTTTGTTTCGACTAAATGTTCGCTACAAACAGTCTGTTCTCGGATGGACTTGGGCGGCTCTTCAGCCACTGGCACTGATGGGTATTTACACACTTATCTTTACCCGTGTTACGAGGGTTGAAACCGGCGGTGTACCTTACCCTGTCTTTGTTTTCTCTGCGCTGCTTCCATGGATCTTCTTTTCCAGCACGATCTCTAATGCTGTGAATGGCCTGGTCCTCTATCCGAATCTGCTCACGAAAATGTACTTTCCGAGGGAGATCATTCCGCTGTCCTATGTTCTGGCTGCACTTACGGATTTCTGCATTGCCTCAGTCATCCTCATGGGTGTGATGACGTACTACAAAGTTCCGTTGACCTTGCACCTGCTGTACGCAATTCCCATCATTGTTGTGCTCGGAGGAGTTGCCGCCGCAGTCGCATTGTTTTTGTCCGCCATTCAGGTCCGGTTTCGAGACATGGGCCTCGCGATGCCGTTTCTGCTCCAGATATGGATGTTTACAGTACCCGTTGTCTACTCGTTGCAATCGGTGCCCGAGCGTTACCGCGCCATTTATTTGTTGGATCCAATTGCCGGCCTGATTGAAAGTTTTCGACAGGTGGTCGTCCACGGCGCGGCACCCGAACCGCGTAGTCTGGCTTTTTGTGCGGGGCTGACTTTGATCGGACTAGCGCTATCTTATGCGTTTTTCAAGTCTTCCGAAGCCACGATGGCCGATGTGATCTGACATGCTCGACATCAAGTTCAATAACGTCTCCAAGAAATACAAGCTTCGGACCAATGGCGACTCTGCCAAACGTTGGTATCGCCGCGGGCCGCAAAAATCGGGTGACATGTGGGCGCTACGCGACGTCAGCTTTCAGGTCAGAGAAGGCGAGGCGCTGGGGATTGTCGGACATAATGGAGCCGGAAAAACCACAATATTGAAACTACTCTCGAGCATCACGGCACCCAGCAGCGGTGAGATCACGATCCGCGGACGGCTGGCTGCCCTGGTTGAAGTGAGTTCAGGCTTTCATCCAGAACTCTCCGGAATGGAGAACATTTACCTCCACGGCGCGATGCTGGGGATGCGCCGCTCCGAAATCCGTCGCAAGCTGGAAAGCATCGTCGAATTTTCCGGCGTCGGACGTTACATCGATGTGCCAGTCAAGCGCTACTCATCCGGCATGTACGTGCGGCTGGGATTCGCAATTGCCGCCCATCTCGATCCGGACATTCTTTTGCTCGACGAAGTTCTCGCGGTGGGGGATGCCGCGTTTCAGGCGAAGTGCCTCGACCGCATCACGGATCTCCGCAAAGACGGACGCACGCTGGTGTTTATCTCTCATGATCTGGCGGCAGTGTACCGTCTATGCGACCGCGCTCTGCTGCTGAATCACGGCTCGATTCTGGTTGATGGACCGCCGCGCCAAGTGATCGATCATTATGAGGAAATGACATTCGCGGACCAGGGAACTTCCCTCGAAGAAGTCGCCAGCTCCCGAGTGGCACAGTGCACGAGCATTACATTTTCAGCTCCCGACTCCCCCGAGATTCGAACTGGCCACCCAATGACGGCGTGCCTTGGCTATCGAGCCTCGTCGAGTGTTCCAAACGCAGTTTTTCGTGTCTCAATCTACTGGCCAAGCGGCTATTTGTGTACGCAGCTCACAACCGAGACGAATGGTTGCAAGCCGCTTCTCGCGCCGGGAGCGGGCACCATAGAATTCCGGTGTTCCAAGCTGCCGATTGTGCCAGGCTTGTATCGAGTTGATCTCTCGATTGAATCAAACGGAAACGAGATTGACCTGCGGCAACGCTGCGCGACCCTTCGGGTCGAACCCGGAGAGATTGTTTATGGGGACTTTTTCGTCGACAACACGTGGGAAGTCTCGGAACCAAGATCCCATCCCGTGACTTCCAAAGCCGACTAGTCTCGGTGTCGTTCCCATAGACCCTTATCGGACGCTGAGCGTCAGTAGTGCGGCAGCATTGCGCCGTTGAAAGCGGCCGTCACCAAGGTTGCCGCGTATGCTAAGTCCACATCCAGCGGGGTATTGAATTTCATCCCGTATCTCCAGGAGGCTGGCGCTTCCGGATGCACACCGGATAGCAACACGAAACCCTTTCCCCAATGCCCCTCTGTAAGAGCCGGTCTGCCGTTGGGATACTTGCCGACGACGCTTCCCCATCCGGAAAGGTCAGGGCCGTTCTGCCAATAGATATCAAGATTTTTCTGACTTGGGAATGAAATGCTCACAGCCTCTTTGTGTATCCCTTTGTAGTAATCGGCATACAGCGAAAACCACACGCCAGAGGTCAGGTTCAGTCCGTTGTACTTGGAAAATCCACCGAAGAATCCACCAGCACAAAATCCGAGGTAGTGGAGTCCGTTCTGCGACACCGCATTGTGTACATTCGCGGCTGCTTTCGCTGAAATATTGTTTCCTATTTTGACGGAGTCGCCGCCCGGGACGATGAACAACTTGTAGCTCGCTAATTGCGATTGGCTCATGCCATCCAGCTGGCTTGAATTTGCGGTTTTATAGCCGAGCTTCACGGTTTTGACGACGTTGATCACAGCGGTTACATCCGTGGAGCTCGTGCCCGTACCATTGAAGATCAGCACCGGGGTTGACGCAGCCCCCTGAATCTGCTGCGCCATAGTCAATTGAGAAAAAGGGCTGGAGCCAGAATCGGCCGTCGTATCGAGAGTTCCGGTGGTGGAGGTACTTGCGGCAGAGTTTACAGTTCCGGAGCCACTGGGGATAATGACAGCCCATCCGGGAGCACTGGAGTCATCGAGCAATTCTCCACCGATGGGAGTCGTACCGAGCGCGCCACCAAAATAGCTGACTTGGCTCTGGCCGGTAGTTTCGCTGACCAGAATAAGGTCCGGGTGGCCATCGCCATTCATATCCTGCATGCCGGCAGCGGTCCAGCCTGCGAACCCATTCCCAGCCAATTGCTCTGTCGCGGTGACAGTCGTACCCTTCGAGCCTCCCAAATAATGAATTAGAACCTGTTGGGTCGAATGATTTTGGAAAATTAGATCAGGATGCCCGTCCGCATTGAGGTCGGCCGCTCCGACAAGATTCCATCCAGTTGCCGAAAGTGGGCCGATGGTTTGGGAACCAAGAAAAGAAGTGCCATGGTGCCCGCCGAAGAAGTAAACATCAACCTGGCCAGTCTTCTTATTAACAAAGAGAACGTCCGGATGACCGTCGCCATTCAGGTCGGCAACTGCTCGTGCTGTCCACTGCGCGCCCGGCGTCGCCAGAGCACTGAAATGCCGCAAAGTTGTATCGCCAGAGCCACCGTACGAGAGAACTGCCAAAGAGCCAGTCGAATTATCGGAATAGACAAGACCTTTGTCGCCGTTGTGGCGGAAATTCCCGACGCCCACCAATGACCATCCCGCAGCACCCTGTGCCACGAGGTTGGCGGCTCCCTGCAAATGCGTGCCTACAAACGTGTCGGCGACGACCTGGCCGGTGGAGACCTGTACTTTATAGAGTTGAGTCTTCGTGCGATTTTGACTGGCTACGTTTTGCGAATTCGCCAATGCAGCCATTGAAACGACCACTAACGTCCATCGCAGAACCTGCGCAGTAAAAATGGGGACTGAGCGCATTCCATCTCCATCCAAGAAATGCACCAATTGAAGAGCTATTCGCCCAGGTCTGGTGCAGATCTCTTTCTGAATTAACTTGAGTTGCACCGATTCTAACCAGATGATTCGCAAGAGGAAAAACACGATAGTGCATGTGCCCGGTGTGACAATGGCACTTCTATCGTTGTCCGGGGGGGTGATCTAGAATTGCCCTGCTCTCTTGCGGTCGTATGGGAGGCTAAAGACGCTATATTTCATGCCACTCCATCGAAACGCCATCGATATATGGACATTTGATTTGCTCGCCTCCGACGAGCAAGTAGAAAGTGCATACGATCTGCTCAGCCTGGACGAGCGGCAGCGTGCTGGGCGGTTTCATTTTCCAGCCGATCGCCGTCGTTTTGTGATTCGTCGGGCAAATTTGCGTCGGTTGCTGGGACGCTACCTGGGAATTGCACCCTCGCGGTTGACGTTTAGCTACTCCGGATACGGAAAGCCGAGCCTTTCATCTCCCGACACCGAACTGCGCTTCAACATGAGCCTCTCACGGGAAACGGCACTGATTGCCTGCACGGCCAGTCGCGAGATTGGAGTCGACATCGAATGGATACGTTCCGACCTTGAGATTGAGGATCTGGCACAACGCTTTTTCTCGATAGGAGAAAACAAAATGTTGAAGGCCGTCCCCCAGGACCACAAGCATCTTGCATTCTTGAGCTGCTGGACGTGCAAAGAAGCCTGCGTGAAAGCAAACGGGAAGGGGCTGTCCCTTGATCCAAGGACAATCGATGTCTCGGCAGTTCTCAACAATTTCCGAACTCAACCCAGCGGAACTGAAGAATTTGTCATGGCCGGCTATTCAGTGACGGTATTGGGAACGCAGGCGGCAGGATATCTGTCCGCGCTGGCCGTCGATCCTGGCGAATTCACACTAAATATCCATCCGGCATCGGACTTCAAAACTGATATCTAGCGAACCTCTGGAGCCACAGCGCATGTGCGACCTGGATCGAGGCTCCTTCTCAGCCTTTCTTGATTTTCGAATCCTCCCCTTTGCGAAAAATAAGTTTTGATTGTGTCGTATTTCCTGAACCCTTCTCGATATCTCGAATACAGGGGATCGGAAGTGGCGGTCGACGCTTTGCGCGGTCCGTGCAGCCGTACCTCAAAACGTTACTTCTATTCAGGAGGCATTCACGATGAAACTTGGACCGCTGGCAACACAATTCCAGTCTTCCATGATCGCTCTCGCTTTAATGAGCATTGGTTCCTTGGGCGCACTTGCGCAAGAGGCCCATTCGCACACGATGACATCGTCACAGAACGAACAGACAGCCATTCAGAAAAGTCAGGCGAGCGCTCTCCTCAAGATTGTCCGGGGCGCCACCGACCGCTTCCACAATGTGGCGCAAGCTGAAGCGGAGGGCTATGCCCTTCAATTTGGCTGCGTGAGCGGAGAATCCTCTGGAGCAATGGGCCTCCACTTTGTCAACGGGCCGCTGGTGAATTCCGGAGTAATCGATCCCACCAAGCCCCAGATCGTGATCTACGAACCGACCACGAATGGAAACTTTCGACTGATCGGGGCCGACTATCTCGTCCTCGCAGATACCTGGAATGCACACCACTCGAGCCCCCCAGAACTTATGGGACAGCTCTTTCATTTGTTCGACACGCCCAACCGTTTCGGCCTTCCCGCGTTCTATGCGCTGCACGTCTGGGCTTGGAAAGACAATCCCAACGGCGCGTTTGTGAACTGGCACCCTAACGTTAACTGCCAATCATTCGCCGGCGAAGCCCAATAAGTGAAGCGTCAGTGAACGAAAAAACTCGGGCCCTTCGATTTTTTCATCGATCGAAGGGCCTGTTTGCACTCATCACAGTTCTAGGAATCTGCAAAAAGATTCAATTTCGAACACGCAGCCTTTAAGTCAGTGAGCCTAAGCGTCCAGTCAAATTCTCTCGCAAGCAGACCTTCCCCGTCCGAACGCTAATCTTTTGTCCGGGTAGAACGACGCTGCTATTCTGCGAGACGGCTTGCGGTATAGTCTCCAGAAAGTAGTTGCCCGAGCACGAAACCGAAGTGAAGAGCTTTCCTGGAGGAACAAACTTGCGAAAATCGCTGAAGCTTTGCGGCATGATGTTGGCCCTGTGTGCGTTCGCGGTAAATGCGCAGGAAAAGCCGCCTCTGAAATTGGTCATAACAACCCCGATGCCGGGCTTCACGGGTGATTTCGACCATTTTGGGTTGGACCTGAAGGAGAACCGTCTGTTTCTGGCAGCCGAGGAGCACAAAACCGTCGAAGTGTTCGACCTGCGCTCGGGAGAACGAGTTCACAGCATTCCAGGCTTCGGGCAGCCCCTCATGATGATCTACCTGCCCGAGTCGAATCAGATGATCGTTACCGACGGCGGTGACAGCGCAGTTCATCTCGTCGACTGCAAGAAGTACAAAATCATCAAGACGATCAAGTTGGGCGAGGGAGTCGATCACGGCGTGTTCAATCCCATAAACAAACACTATTACGTCGAGAGCGGAGGAGGTTCCGGCGCGCCCAACCACGCGCTCGCCATTATTGACACGAAATCATTCAAACATGTTGGCGATATCACGGGACTTCCCGGAAGTTCAAACGAAGGGATGGTCATCGATCGGGCAGGCAAAAAGCTTTACGTGAACCTCACCGACACCGCGGAAGTTGGAGTTATCGATTTAGCCTCACGGCAGTTCGTTGCCAGATGGCCCTTGCCGGACGCGCGCGAAGCCCACGCAATCGCCCTCGATGAACCGCAGCGTCGACTCTTTACCGCCACCCGCAAGCCGGCAAAGTTTATCGTCTTTGATACTGACAGCGGTAAAGTTGTAGCCTCGCTGCCATGCGTCGGCGTCAATAGCGACATGTCCGTGGATGCCTCACGAAAACGCATCTATGTGACGGGCAGTGAAACCGCCTCTGTCTTTGAACAACACGATGCGGATCACTACGAGCACATCGCCGAAGTGCCAACCGCGTACCGCGCCAAATCTTCCATCTTCGTGCCCAACCTGAAGCGCCTTTTTGTCGCCGCATCCGGCAAGGGCAAGCCGGACGCAAAACTGGCACTACACGTCTATGAGGCGCAGTGACAAAAGCAAGCACGCAAGGCGATGAAAGTGATGCTCGTTTATTGGAAGGACCTACGTGGCGACCGGAAGGGTCTTTGAAAATACAACAGTAGCCCCGCTCAGTGCGTCGGAGCGAAAAGCAAAAATTGGTGCCGTCGTGCGTGTTTCCAGCGGCAACTTTCTGGAAATGTACGACTTCATGGTGTTCGGCTACTACGCCTCGGCAATCGGGGCGACGTTTTTTCCAAGCGGCATCCCTTTTGTCTCGCTCATGTTGTCACTCATGACCTTTGGCGCTGGCTTTTTGATGCGGCCATTGGGAGCGATCGTACTCGGGGCTTACACCGACGCTCACGGGCGGAGAAAAGGTCTGATACTGACTTTATCGCTGATGTCATTCGGCATTATCACGATCGCGTGCACGCCGGGATACGCGTCAATCGGATTGCTCGCTCCGCTGATGGTTCTGCTCGGCCGATTGGTACAGGGATTCTCGGCAGGAATGGAATTGGGCGGAGTATCAGTCTACTTGTCCGAGATTGCAACCCCCGGCCACAAAGGTTTCTATGTGAGTTGGCAATCGGCGAGCCAGCAGGTGGCTGTCATGTTCGCAGCGCTGATTGGGGTCGCACTCACCTTGATATTGCCAGCGCCGAAGATGGCGGAGTGGGGATGGCGCATCCCGCTACTTCTAGGTTGCGCCATCGTTCCTTTTCTCTTTGTGCTGCGGCGTTCGCTATCGGAAACGGACGAGTTCAAGGCTCGCCGGCATAGGCCAAGCATTTCTGAAGTCCTTCGGTCGCTCATTACAAATTGGATCATCGTCCTTATCGGAATGATGCTCGTGACCATGACGACAGTGTCGTTTTACATGATCACCGCGTACACTCCGACCTTCGCCAACTCGGTACTTCATCTGGCGGCATTGGACGGACTGGTGGTCGCGCTCTGCATTGGCGCCTCAAATTTGTTTTGGCTGCCGGTAATGGGCTCGCTTTCCGATCGCATAGGGCGCAAGCCGTTACTGGTGGGTTGCACTCTCTTGATGCTCGTGACTGCGTATCCTGCAATGTTGTGGCTCGTTCACAGTCCGTCATTTTCTCGATTGCTGATCGTGGAACTCTGGCTGTCGTTTTTGTTCGGCAGCTACAACGGCTCCATGGTTGTTTTCCTGACAGAGATCATGCCAGTCAGTGTGCGGACTTCCGGTTTTGCCCTCGCGTACAGCCTCGCCACGGCTCTATTTGGCGGATTTACTCCGGCTCTCAGTACTTACTTGATTCACATCACCGGCAATCGTGCGGTCCCGGGACTGTGGCTCTCGATTGCGGCTGCATGCGGACTGGCCGGTGCACTCGCAGGGAAGCGCCACATTGATTCAAGCCCGCACGATAGCGTCAATGTTTGATAATTCCCTTCTCTTGGTTCGAGAACAACGTGCCCGCAAATGTTTTACGCGTCGTGTGCATGCACGAAGTAAGCAAGATAAACGATGATCACTGAGTCCCGGCGTCGTACACCCAACTAACAATTCACGCAGGACGTATGACTGACGAATTGTGAAAGCTCGCGTTGTCCACGAAATGTTCCTCCTAGTTTTTCATGAACAAAATTTCATGCAGCGCAAAACATGAATGGAAATTAATGTGTGTTGACGCCTGCACGCTGAGTTAAGCTCTCTCCGCACAGAGGGGGCCCCAAATGATTTTTACCTCGACGCTCAAAACACTCAGCGCAAGTTTGCTCGCGCTTCTGTTTGTTTTGTCGGCGGCAAGCTTCGACCTTCAAGCCCAGGTAACAGGCGGAACGATTTCAGGGACAGTGGTTGACACCAGCGGACGCGTGATCGCCAACTGCACGATTGCCATCACAAATTCCGAGACCGGAATTGCGCGAAACGTCACAACCAACAGCGACGGGTTCTACACCGCACCCAACCTGACGGCCGGCAGCTACGACCTGAGCTTCGCAGCGCCCGGCTTCAAAACCGATATCCGGAAAGGCATCGCACTTACCGTAGGTGCGTCTACGACTTTGGATTTGACGATGCAGGTCGGCACTACGATTGAAACTGTCCAGGTTCAGACTGAGGCTCCGGCAGTTCAACTTACGACTTCGGACATCGGAGCGGTCGTGAATGCGACCACGGTACGTGAGCTCCCGCTGAATGGACGCAGCTGGACGGACCTGGCCGCACTCCAGCCCGGCGTAGATACAATCCATACTCAACCGGATTTCTCAGCGGGTACGGATCGTGGAAATCGCGGGTTCGGTCAGCAGTTGACAATTTCTGGTGCCCGACCACAGCAGAACAACTACCGACTGGACGGCGTGAGCATTAATGACTATGCCAATGGATCCCCGGGCAGCGTACTGGGCGGAAGCCTCGGCGTCGATGCGATTCAGGAATTCTCGGTTCTCACGAGCAATTACTCAGCAGAGTACGGAAAAACATCGGGCGGCGTAGTCAATGCGATCACGCGTTCCGGGACCAATCAGTTTCATGGCAGCGCGTACGAATTTCTCCGGAACGCCGCCCTTGACGCGCGAAACTATTTCGACGTGGGCAACATTCCACCTTTCAAGCGTAACCAGTTTGGCGGATCGATCGGTGGGCCTATCATCAAGAGTCGCACGTTTTTCTTTGCCGACTTCGAGGCGATTCGGCAGTCGAAGGGATTAACGTCGACTACGTTTGTTCCCTCTGAAAATGCGAGAAATGGACTGCTGTGCCAGACTCCGCAGCCCACAGATACCTGTACTCCTCATACAGTCATCATTGATCCGAGTGCCGCGGCCTACCTGACCTTTTACCACCCACCAAACCCCAACAGCGATCCTTTGGGCAACGGGGACACAGCGATCTATAGCTTTGCCGGTCAACAGATCGTAAACGAGAATTTCTTTACGACTCGCATTGACCACACGTTTTCTCCTAACGATGCGCTGTTCGGCACCTACCTGTTCGACAGGACACCATATTCATCGCCCGACGGAACGAATAACGTCTTATACCAGACGAAAACATCGAGGCAGATCTTTGCGCTCGAGGAAACTCATACTTTTGCTGCCAACTTTGTCAACTCAGTTCGCATAGGCTGGAACCACGAAGCTGTCAACAATAACCAAAACTCCACGGCCATCAACCCGGACGCCACCAGAACCGACCTGGGCTCATTTCCGGGCAGAGCCGCCGCGCAAGTGCTAGTCGGAGGACTCACCGACTTTACCGGAGGAGTAGGAGGAAGCCCGACCTACCTGTACCACTGGAACACAGGGCAAATCTACGACGATGCTTTCTTTACCAAGGGTACGCACGCCATTCGTTTTGGCATTGCCTTGGAACGGCAAATGCTCAACCAAGTTGCCGATACGGACCCGAATGGGATCTGGAATTTTGGGTCGTTGGATGATTTCTTCGGCAACACGCCGGGCAAGTTTCAGGGGGGGCTACACAGCACTCTCTCGCCGCGCAACCTGCGTCAAACGATTTTTGGCGCCTATCTGCAGGACGACTGGCGATTGCGGTCAAATCTCACTGTGAATCTAGGATTGCGCTACGAGATGTCGACTGTACCCACAGAAACGGCCGGCAAACTGGCCAACCTGCGCAATATCACGGATGCTGCCCCCCATCTTGGCAATCCATTCTTCAATAACCCGACGTTAAGGAACTTCGAACCTCGAGTCGGTTTTGCATGGGACCCATTCAACAATGGCAAGACTGCGATTCGCGGCGGAGTAGGTATGTTCGACGTCTTACCACTTCTGTATCAGTTCATACTCTTAACCAATCAGGCGAGTCCGTTCTTTCAGTACACCATCATCAAGGATCCTTTTGGATTTTGCGAGTGTTCGGCACCCTTCTTCTCACTTGGCGGCAAGAGTGACTTCCCAGCGAACAGGCTGCGCACAACATTTGTTGAACCGAATCCCAAGCGCAACTATGTTATGCAATGGAACCTGAACGTCCAGCAGCAATTGACTCCCACCCTCTCGGCAATGGTTGCCTATGTCGGATCACGCGGCATCCATCAACCCTTCCGTGTGGATGATGCCAATCTTGCAATTCCGACCAAGACCCAGTTCGGATATCTCTGGCCGGTCGATGCTCAAATTCTCAACGACAATTTCGGTTCCATTCGCGGGATGTTCTACAACGGCCATTCGTATTTCAATGCGTTGGAAACCCAGGTAGCAAAGCGGATGAGTCATGGCGTCCAAATGCAGGGCACCTTCACTTGGGGAAAGAGCATGGACACCAGTTCAGCGACGGTTGCCGGAGACTCTTTTGGCAACTCGATCTCAAGCCTCCACTATTTTGACCCGAGGTTGAGTCGAGCTCTCTCGGACTTCAACGTAGGAAGGACGCTCGTAATCAATGGAACCTGGGAGTTGCCAGGACCCAAATCGACATCACTGCTTGCTCAGAACTTTTTGGGTGGATGGCAATTAGGCCTGATCTTTACGGCTAGTGATGGCGTGCCGGTTACGCCGACATGGGGAACGGGAGATGATCCAGCACTTACTCAGAGTGGAGACGACTGGGCCTTTCCGAATCGCTTAGGAGGACCTGGGTGCAAGAGTCTTGTTAATACGGGAAACCCCAACGGGTACATTAAGGTCGACTGCTTCGCGATCCCCACAGTTTCGGATCAGGCATTCTGGCAAGCGAATTGTTTCCACAACCCGGACGACCCAACCCTACCTCCGTTTCCCCAGTGTTTTAATCTGCGCGGCAATGCCGGCCGCAACATTATTAACGGACCGGGAGTGACGGAGTTGGACTTCTCAGTATTCAAGAATAATTACATCAAGAGAATTTCGGAGCGATTCAATATTCAATTCCGCGCGGAAATCTTCAATATTCTGAATCACGCAAATTTTGCTCCGCCGACGACTCCAACCAACACCGATATCTTCAATTCATCGGGAGATTTGCAAGCCAGCGCAGGCGTCTTAACCAAAACTACAACCACCGCCCGCGAGGTTCAATTCGCGATCAAAGTAATTTTCTAGCACGGGATCATCAGGGCCATGTACGTGAGAGAGTACGAGTGCAGTGAACGCTTAGAGACAAACCAAGAAGCACGTGGCCACGCCGTTACGCGGCGTGCCTGGTTGCAGCATGCGGCCTGGCTCACAGCCGCAGCCGGGTTCCCTCGACTGGCTGCAGCGGCCACCGAAATCAGCCCGGTCATGGAGAAGCTCAGCACCTTCATGGCGGAGGCTCGCAACCGCGGCCTGCCCGACAACGTCCTTCAGGAGACCAAGCACCACATTCTCGATACCATCGCCGCAATGGTCTCCGGATCGGAGTTGCCGCCGGGGCGCATGGCAATCCAGTTTGCCCGCGAATACGGCGGAGAAAAAGTTGCTACGGTGGTTGCGTCGAATATTCTGTGCGGGCCCATCGAGGCGGCATTCGCGAATGGCGAACTGGCTCACTCCGATGAAACTGATGACGACTTCACCACCGGAGGCGCACATCCAGGCTGCGCAGTCGTGCCAGCCGCTCTCGCTACGGGAGAACAATTCGCCATCAGCGGCACGCACCTGGTTCGGGCGGTCGCGCTCGGCTATGATCTCGCGCTGCGCGCCATGAAGACGGTCGGCCCAGGAATGAAAGAGACGCACAATTTGGTTGGGACCATGGGTGCTGCGGGCGCCGCCGGATGCGTGGCTGGCTTGAACGCCCAGCAGATGCGCTGGCTGCTCGACTACGCCATGCAGCAGGCAGGTGCGGGCATCGGCACATGGCGGCGCGATACTGATCACATCTCAAAGGGCTTTCTGTTTGGAGCGATGGGAGCCCGCAACGGCGTGAATGCCGCGCTCGTTGTTCACACCGGCTGGACCGGTGTGAACGATGTCCTTTCGGGGCCGAATAATTTTGTGGAATCCTACAATGCCAAGGCGGACCCTTCAGGGATGGTCGACAAACTGGGTGAGCTTTATGGAGTGATGGTCACAACTCTTAAGAAGTGGACGACTGGCGGACCGATCCAGGCGCCCCTCGACGCACTTGAAAATCTTCGCAAGCGGCATCCTTTCGAAGCGGCCCAGATACAGAAGGTCGTGGTGCGAGCTGCAACCAGCGCCGCCTACACAGTGAACAATCGCGAGATGCCCGACATTTCTCTCCAGCATCTGGTGGCTGTGATGCTGCTCGACAAGACGGTCTCGTTTCACGCCGCGCACGACAAGGCACGCATGCAGGATCCGGCGGTCCTTCGCGAACGAGCCAAAGTGCAACTGGTTCCCGACGAGGAGCTCGAAAAATTGATACCGGTGAGAGTCGCCATTGTCGAAGTTACTTTTACCGACGGGACGCAGCTTAGCGAACGCGTCGAACACGTACGCGGCACTCCCGACAATCCAATGAATCGCGAGGAAGTGGTGGCGAAGGCTCGCGAACTGATGGCTCCTGTGCTCGGCGAAAAAGTGTGTTCGAATCTCATTGATCGCGTGCTCGCACTTGAAAACGTAAAAAATGTCCGCGAGCTGCGGCCTTTGCTGCAAGCGCCAGCCCATGCTGAACGGCCGAAGAGATGACTGGCATGCAAATGCGGTCGCAAGGCATCGGTGCCTTGGTTTTCTTTGTCATCGTCGCCTTGAATGCCTTGTCGATCGGAACACATGGACAAGAGGCTTCGTCTGCAACACGCGATGATTCCTCTGCTGGCGGGGCATCGGCGCTCGACTTCGAGTTCTTCAGGAAGAACGTCGAGCCCATCTTTCTGAAAAAACGGCCCGGACACGCTCCCTGCTACAGCTGCCATGTCCTGGAGAGTCGAGCATTCCATTTGCAGATGCTGAATCCTGACAGCATGGAGTGGACCGACCAGCAGTCGCACATGAACTTCAAGAGCGCTCTCGATCAGGTCGACCCTGGCGACGTCGTCGCGAGCCGGCTGCTCAGACATCCGCTGGCGCCGGAGGCGGGCGGAGATGCTTTTCACTCAGGCGGACGCCAGTTCAGTTCACAGACCGATCCAGATTGGCTCGTTATCGCCGATTGGGTGCGCGGCGCCGGAAGAACCGCCGCGCCAGTAGGGGCTTCGCCGACGGTTCGGATTTACGCAACCGACAGCGCGAGCGACACGATTGATGTGATCGATCCGGCCTCGAATCAGGTCGTTCAGGTGATCCGCGGAATTGTTCTGCCGCACGGGATTGCATTCTCTCCTGACGGTTCGCGAATTTATGTCAGCAATGAGTCAGAGAACATCCTCGATATCGTTGATCGAAAGTCGGGCGAGATCCAGGCCAGAGTTCCGCTCAGCGCGCGGCCTAACAATATCGCAATCACGAAGGATGGCGATCGTGTGCTGGTGGGCATTCGGTCGCAGCCGGGCTTCGTCGATGTAATCGATACCGTATCGCAAAAACGAACGAACAGCATTCCGGTCGACGGCAGCGTGCATAACGTATACGTCACACCGGACGGGAAATATGCTGTCAGCGGCTCCATAGAAAACAAAGCCGCCTCAGTAATCGATCTGGCGACGCAAAAAATGATTTGGGAAATTAAGTTCGACCGCTCGGTCCGACCCATGGCTTTCGAAACCTCGAGCGACGGATCCACCCAGCGCATCTTCGTTCAGCTTTCAGGATTCAACGGTTTCGCAGTCGTGAATTTCGCCAAGCGTGCCGAGGTGGCGCGAGTGAAACTGCCAGATCAACCCGGTGGCTTTGGTGCGGCTGAAGGACGGAAAGGAACTCCTTCTCACGGAATCGGTGTTGCACCCGACGGAAAATCCCTGTGGGTCAATAGCACACTGGCCAATGCCGTTTTCAAGTATTCGCTTCCCGGACTTAAATTGATTGGACACACAAAGCTGCCTGAGGTCCATTCACCAGGCCGTCCGCCGACGGGCGCGGTACCCGAATGGATCACCTTCACGCCCGACAGCAAGTTCGTTTACATCTCGGACTCGGGAGCGCGATCCGTCTCGGTCATTGACACCACCACTCTCAAGGAAGTTGCCACGGTTCCCGTAGGAGAAGTGCCGAAGCGTCTGAACACGTTGGTTGTTCGCTGAGTTTGAACGCAAGAGCAGATTCCTGACTATGTCTGATGTTGCTCTTAAAGCGCCTGCAACTGGCCCTCCTGTTTCGTCTCCGGAGTCGGAGATAGCGCAGCGGGCCCGACGGCGCATTGCGCGCCGACTTCTTCCGTTTCTGTTCTTGCTTTATGTAATTGCCTTTATAGACCGCATGAATGTTGGCGCCGCCGCGCTCCAGATGCCGCACGATCTTGGTTTCAGCGAAGGCGTGATTGGGTTTGGCGCAGGCATTTTCTTTTTCGGTTATTTTTTGCTGGAGATTCCCGGGGCCCTGATCGTCGAGCGATGGGGCGCCCGCCGCTGGATCGCCCGCATCATGATCACCTGGGGAATGATCACGGTGCTCATGGCCTTCATTCGTACCGAGCACCAGTTTTATCTGGTGCGCTTCTTCGTGGGAGCGGCTGAGGCCGGATTTTTCCCGGGCGTGATCGTTTACCTGACCCACTGGTTCCGGTACCAGGACCGGGCCAAGGCGGTCGCAGTCTTCTATGCCGCCAATCCTATTTCTTACATTATCGGATCTCCGCTGGCCGGCCTGCTGCTTGGAATCTCATGGCTCGGGATAAAAGGGTGGCGGTGGCTCTTTATCATCGAGGGGATTCCGGCGGTCCTGTTTGGAATCGTCACCGTTTTTTATCTCACCGACTGGCCCCACAAAGCTCCATGGCTGCCCGCGGACGAGCAATCGTGGATCACGAAAGAACTGGAACGCGAGAAGGAAGCAAAGAAGCGCATTCGCTCGTTCAGTATTTGGGAGGCAGTGCGGCACCGCGATGTGATTCTGCTCACACTGTGCTACTTCTGCGCCATGACTGGAAGTTACGGTATCGCCTTCTGGCTGCCGACGATTCTCAAGAGAATCTCGGGCAAGAGCGACTTCAAAGTCACCTTGCTGGCCGCGTTGCCGTATGTTGCGGCATTCATCATGCAGCAGTTGAATGGCTGGCACTCCGACCGAACCTGCGAGCGGCGTTGGCACGCGGCGCTGCCAGTTTTCCTGTGCGCAATCGCGCTCGCGTTTGCGGTTGTGTACCAAACCAACCCCACGGTATCGATCTTGCTTTTCGTCGTGGCCGGAGGAGCTTTCTATGGCTTCCAGCCGTGCTTCTGGGCGGTCCCGACGCTGTTTTTGAGTGAGTCCGCGGCAGCGGCGTCGATTGGCCTGATCAACGCGGTTGGCAACCTTGGCGGATTCGCTGGCCCGCTTGTAATGGGTTATCTGGCTGGCCGGACACATTCTTTCGCGCCCGGGCTTTTGTACCTGGTGGCGAGCCTTTTAGTGTCGGGAATATTGATGCTTGCGGTTGGCGCCAGCCGGAGGCCCGCAGCCCAGGCGATTGTTCCGCTCGAACCATGACCTCTACAGGAACTGTTTTTAATGTTGGTTTAATGCCGATTTCATGTCATTCGAGCTTAATGAAAGAGCACTTTACCGTTATCTATTGACTCGTAATTCTCAGCAACCACATTCGGAGGTCCAGGTGAAACGTTCATTAGCGTTTTTAGTCTCGGCATCACTTCTCGCATTTGCAATCGGCGCGTTTGCGGAGGACAAGTCGCCTCTCACTCTTTCAGATACCATTGCCCTCCCCCAACTTCACGACGGAGACTTTGACCATTTCGTCGTCGATCTCAAGGGCAACCGCTTGTTTGCCACCGCGGAGGAGAACTCGAAAGTCCTCGTTTTCGATTTGAAGACGAACAAATTGATCCACTCGATCGTGGACCTCAAGGCGCCGCACTCCCTGCTCTATCGCTCCGATGCGAACAAATTGTTCGTCGTCGACGGTGATCTGGGTGAAGTCAAGATCTACGCGGCCGATACTTACGAACCGATCGGTAGCATTAAGCTGAAAGAGGGCGCCGACGCCAGCGCGTACGATCCGAAGACGAATTATTTGTACGTTGTAAATGGCGGCAAAGATGCCAAACTCCCCAATTCGTACATCAGTGTCATCGACACGAACACGGGCAAGGTGGTGGGTGAACTGAAGATCGACTCAAACGACGTCGAAGGCATAGCAATTGAAAAGTCCGGTCCTCGAATGTTTGTCGATATCCGCGGGAACAACTCGGTCGAAGTTTTCGATCGCGAGAAGCGCACGCTGCTTGCGACCTGGTCGGTCGCGCAGGAGGCGAAGAAGCCAACCGCGATCGCCTTCGATGAAAGCAGTCATCGCCTTTTTGTAGGCACGCGTGATCCGGGGAAACTGGTTGTGTTGGATACGGAATCCGGAAAAGTCGTTGCCAGCATGCCCGCGGCAGCCATGGTCGACGACATGGCTTACGATGCGGCCAGCAAGCGGATCTTCTTTGCGGGAAGCCTTTTCATCGATGTCTTCCAACAGAAGGACGCCGATCACTACGTAAGCGTAGGTCACGTCCCGGGCGCATTTCGCGCCAAGACGGGAATTCTGGTGCCGGAATTGGGTCGCTACTATTTGGGCGTTCCGCATCACGAAAAGCAAACCGCCGAAGTACGCGTGTATACCGTGACGCAGTAGGTTTGATTAGCGGGAGATACTTTGGAGCACGCCGTTGGCTACAGGCTAACGGCGTGTTTCTTTTAGGGACAACCGTCAGTTCCCCGCGGTTACGGCGGAAATCTCCGCCGCGATTGCTTTTCCCATATCTTCGGTTTTCGCTTTCCCACCGATGTCGGGCGTTAGAGGGTCGCGACGCGCAAGAACTTTGAAAATAGCTTGTTCAACCGCGTGAGCGGCGTGCTTCTCGCCCAGATGTTCCAGCATCATTGCGCCGGACCAAATCTGCGCAACGGGATTAGCAATCCCTTTGCCGGCAATGTCGGGAGCTGATCCGTGGACCGGCTCGAACATCGAGGGATATTCGCGTTCCGGATTTAAATTCGCCGACGGCGCTAGCCCCATTGATCCCACAACTGCAGCGCCCAAGTCTGACAGGATGTCCCCGAAAAGGTTTGATCCCACCACCACGTCGAACCGGTCGGGATGACTTACAAAATGAGCGGTCAAAATATCGATGTGGTACTGGTCCGCTTTCACTCCGGTGTATGTCTTTGCAATCGCATTGAAGCGCTCGTCCCAGAAGGGCATCGTGAAGACGATGCCATTTGATTTCGTCGCCGACGTGACGTGATTCCTTCGGGTCCTGGCAAGTTCGAACGCGTACGAAATGACGCGATCGCATCCGCGCCGCGTGAACACTGTTTCCTGAATCGCCATCTCCTGATCGGTGTTGCGGTGCAAGCGCCCACCAATTTCTGAGTATTCACCTTCGCTGTTTTCCCGGACAATGCAGAAGTCAATCTCACCTGCATTCCGGCCGCTGAGGGGAGTTGTGATGCCCTCCAGCAGACGGCACGGCCGCAAGTTGACGTACTGTTTGAAGCCGCGACGGATCGGGATCAGCAGCCCCCAAAGTGAAACGTGATCAGGCACGCCCGGATATCCCACCGCGCCAAGATAAATGGCGTCGTAGGGGCGTACTTGGTCCAAAGCATCTTCGGGCATCATGCGGCCCGTGCTGAGATAGGTCTCGCAGCTCCAATCGAAATTTGTCCACGACAACGAAATGCCAAAACGGCGCGCTGCCGCTTCCAGAACCCGGATTCCTTCGGGAACGACTTCCCGTCCGATGCCGTCGCCTTCGATGACTGCAATCTTGTAGCTCTTCAATGGGCCTCACGATCAGATCTCTACTGCCGGTGATTGGGAAGTTATTTGCTCAAAAGCGCCGTCAGGGAGCGAACATCGGGGACGTTTTCAAGTTTTCGCACGAGATCAATGACTTGCGTCGCTTTCGCCTTTGGCCACTCTGCAAAAGCTGCGCAGCCTTGGAACTTTTCTGCGACGTCTTCATAGCTCATGGGGTCGGTCGGACTCCCTTTGCCAAAATCCGCGCGCCCCTTGATGACTCTGCCGTCCTTCAGACTGATTTTGATAATGGTCGTCATCTTGTCATAGCCTTCCTTTTCGGCCTCGGGATCGGCATAGAAGTGAACACGGTTGATCATTGCCTGCACGTCGGGACGGTTCACGACCGTGTCCGTAAACTTCGTCAGATCGGCTTTGCCATCGACAAGAATGATGGCCATACAAAATTCCATGCTGAACTTCGCCTGCAAGGAATTAGTCGGGCGATGATGAATGAGTGTATTAGGCATGTTGCGGCTGGTACCCACCTCGACTCGATCGACATCGGTGGCATGGATCGCGTTTGTTTTTACCAGCCGCAACAACTCGGTCATTCCAGGATGCGTCAGGGAGCCGCTGGGGAAGGGTTTGATCGAGACTCCCGGGTTCTGGAATGTCCAAGGTTTACCGAGGCGATCGACAATCGCGCTCGGATCATATCCGCCACCATAGGCATGAAAGAAGCCGCGCTGCGCTTCCAGAATCTGTTCCGCGCCGGTCCATCCGAGCGCGGCAAAATCGACGGCTACCACCCCACTCTCGCTGGCATGCCCCGCCTGGAAAGGTTTCATCATGGTTCCGAAGTTTTCGCGCAGGCCCGCGGAGTGGCTGGCCGCAATCGCGAATGCGCGCAGTGTCGCGTCCCCATCGAGCCCTTTCAATCTTGCGCACGCGGAAGTGCTGCCGAAGACTCCGCAGGTTCCGGTGGAATGAAACCCATCCTGATAATGCCGCGGTGAAATTGACTCGGCAATCTTGCACTCAACTTCCACCCCAACGTGATACGCAACCAACAAGTCTTTGCCGCTCATGCCGCGCATCTCGGCGACCGCCAGCGCGGCCGGTAGAACGCACACCGTGGGATGAACAAGCAATCCGTAGACGCGATCCTTGGCGACTGCCAACTGGGTATCGTCGAAATCATCGACGTGAATCGCCACGCCATTGGCCAAGGCAGCGAAACGAGTCGCAAATTTGGCGGAAGACCCCAGCACGGTGGCGCCCCCAGGCTGAGATCCAAATGAATCCACATACTTCGCGATCAGTCCTGCGGTTTCCGCCTTCGAGCCGCTCAGTGCCAATCCCAGCGCATCCAGTATCGATTTCTTTCCCAATTCGAGGACGTCGGAAGGAATATCAGTGAGTTGCTCCTTGAGTACGAAGTCAGCGACGACGGCGGTGACCTTCTGAACCTGCGGAAACGCTGGCTGGGCACAAGGTTGGGCAGTGTTATCGCTGCCGCTTGCCTGTTGCGCTCCACCGAGAACGCCGAGAGTCGCACCCAGGCCGGTTGCCGTCCTCAAGAAGTCTCGTCTTTTGATGTTGCTGGTCATGCAAATCACTTTAGCTCGTTCTTGAAGACCTGCCCGCCCTTCATTACAAACTTAACCCGTTCCAGTTCGGTCACGTCGGCAGTTGGATCGCCACTCACAGCAACCATGTCGGCAAACTTGCCGGCTTCCAGGGACCCGATGCGATCTTCCCATCCCATGAGAGTGGCGGCTCCCATGGTTGCAGCATGAATCGCTTGCACCGGAATCATGCCGAACTTCACCATATACGCGAACTCTTTGGTCTGGCTGCCATGAGGAAAAGGGCCAGCGCCCGATCCAAATGCGATCTTCACCCCTGCCGCAACCGCTTTGGGGAAAGTGCGTTCCGAAACCTCGGCCACGCTGTGC
Source organism: Acidobacteriota bacterium (assembly GCA_003225495.1). GTDB lineage: Bacteria > Acidobacteriota > Terriglobia > Terriglobales > Acidobacteriaceae > Acidiflorens. The sequence goes on along the minus strand of QIAJ01000131.1, from coordinate 7,501 downwards.
CCGCCATACTTCTTCATGTCATGCTCGCGATCCAGTTGATAGTGGTACAGAGTGGGCACCAGGTAGATGCCCTTGTCGATCATCATCTTGATGTCGCTATCTTCGAGCAGCACACCGTGCTCAATGGATTCAACCCCTGCATTGAGGCAATTATGCAAACCGTCTCCGCCAAAGGCGTGACAAGAGACCTTGTGCCCTTTCTTATGAGCCTCATCCACGATTGCGGCGACTTCTTCTGCGGTAAAAGTCTCCGGAATGACCATTTTGCCATCGCTGGTAAAACGAAACTGGTAGGCTGCATAAAGCTTGATCCAATCAGCGCCGCGCGCAATCTGTTCCCGCACCGCTTCTCGTGCCGCCCAGGGCGAATCGACAACCTGCAACGCCATGGGAACCTGCGCTTCCTCGGAATAGCCGTTCATCAGAAAGCCGCCGGTGGTTTGGATGCCGCGGGTCGAGACCTGCATTCGAGGGCCTTGCACAACGCCGCGGTTAATGGCATTCCGCAAGTCGACGTCGCTGTACATTGCGCCGAGAGTCTTCAAATCGCGGAGTGTGGTGAAGCCCACCATCAGATCCTTATTGGCATTGGCGAGCGCAGTTAAGGTACGGTATTGGTAAGAATCGCGAAGTATTTGAGCTTCCAGATCCTCGCCATTACCGAAGACATGCGTGTGCGCATCGATCAGTCCAGGCAGGAGTGTGGCACGGCTGAGATCGATTACTTCGGCGTCAGCGGGGATCTTTATCCGATCCGCCGGTCCAACCTCAAGAATGCGCTCTCCTTCGATCAGCACGACCTGATTGGCCACTAGTTTGTCGGATCTCGCGTCAAACAGCCGGCCCGCGCGAACGGCAATCCGGCGCTGCGGTACTGCTGCAGGGGGTGGCGTTTGGCAGTAAGCGAATGTGCAGGCGAGTAGTAGGGCAGCGAAATACCTGTTCATCATGGTGGGACACTGATGCTGGCCGTGCAAGATTAAGGCGCCATGAAGGGTAAATGAAACTTTGTTCAGATTGAGTATCAGGCTGACACAAAGTTACTTCTGAACGTTTTTTCATCTCCGCTTCGTGTAGGGTTCATCCGAAAAAGACAATATACTAGGCTGCGAGAGAGCCTATGCGCATCCTGCTGGTTGAGGACGAAACCAAAGTGTCGAGCTTCGTCGCCCGCAGGTTGATGGCGGAAAGATTTGCCGTTGACGTTGCGCCCGACGGCCAATCGGGACTCGAACTGGCGACCACATACGCCTACGATCTCATCATTCTCGACCTGATGCTTCCGAAGATGGACGGCTCGCAGGTTCTGCGCCGTGTTCGAAGTCAGAATGATCACGTCCCAGTATTGATCCTGACCGCGCGCGATGCTGTCGCCGACAAAGTCGGAAACTTTGAGGCAGGGGCGGACGACTACCTCACCAAACCTTTCTCCTTCGCCGAATTGCTCGTTCGGGTGAAAGCGCTCTTGCGGCGCGGTCCTGTCAGCCGCAGCAGCGTGGTTCGCGTCGGAGATCTGGAGTTGGACCGCCTCTCGCAGCAAGTTAAGCGCGCCGGCAAGCGGGTCGAATTGACGTCCAAAGAATACTCTCTTCTCGAATACCTCATGTCGAACGCCGGCCGGGTGTTGTCGCGCACCATGATCATCGAACACGTGTGGGATCAGAGCTTCGACGGCATCACCAATATCGTCGATGTTTACGTGCGGCACTTGCGTAACAAAGTTGATGACCCCTATGAGCACAAATTGATTCGCACCGTGCGCGGTGTCGGATACACCATCAGCAATGGAGCGCAGCCATGAATCCTCGGTCGCTTCGTTTTCGCATCGCGGCATGGTATGCGGGATTGTTGGCTGGGGCTCTTCTGATTTTTGGCGTTTCTGTATACCTCGGGCTGGAACGTTATCTCTATGGAAACGTGCAGAGAACTTTAACTGCCGAATGTCGAACGATCGGAACCCAGCTCCTTTCGCAGCATCCGTTCAAAAGAACAAATTGGCTCGAAACTGAAATCGAAGAAGCGTACGCGCCCGAAGTGAATAATCACTTCATCCGCGTCATTCAGCAGGGAAAGGGCATAGTTTACGTCTCGGGCGCGCCTAAGGACGGGTCCTTTGATCCGAGCCAGGTTCCGTTGCCAAATGCCGAAGACCGCTCCCGCAAAGTTCGTGTCGAGGGCAAGCGTCTGCTGGTCGAAGGGCTTGAATTCACCACGCCCGACGGTACTCATTTCACCGTCGAGAGTGGCGCTCCCTATCAGCAGATTGAAGTCGTGCTGCACGGACTTCTGTTGACCTTCGCAATCTACATGCCGTTCATCATCTTTGTGGCGGTCGGTAGCGGTTACTGGCTGATGAGACGGTCGCTGCAACCGGTGGATGAAATCACCCGGCGTGCGGAGGGTATTACGTCTACCAACCTAAGCGAACGTTTGCCCGTCATCAGCACCGGCGATGAGTTGGAAAGACTCTCGGTGTCCTTGAACCGCATGATCGAGCGCCTGGACGACGCTTTCCAGCACATCAATCGCTTCTCAGCCGATGCTTCTCACGAACTCCGGACACCTTTGACGATCTTGCAACTCGAGCTCGAAGGAATCGCGCAGAGTCATCGCCTCAATCCGTCGCTGACCGATCAGATCGGAAGCGCTCTCGAAGAGACCCACCGCATGTCGCACATCGTCGAGAGCCTGCTGGCGATTTCGCGCCTGGATGCCGGCGAAGCAAAGATCGAAATGACTCGCCTCGATCTCGGACAACTGGCTGCGTCGACCACCGAGCAGATGAAACTGCTGGCGGAAGAAAAATCAATTCGACTGACCAGCACTGTGGATAGCGACGTCTATGTCGAAGGGGATCGCTCACATCTGCAGCAGGTAGTAGTCAACCTGGTTGCCAACGCCATCAAATACACGCAGGATGGCGGTGAAGTTGAGATGCGCGTTCGCCGCAATGGGAATACCGCAGTCCTGGAAGTCTCCGACAATGGCGCCGGGATTCCCGACTATGCCCTCCCACACGTATTCGAGCGTTTTTACCGTGCGGACAAGGCCCGCTCGCGGGAGTCCGGCGGCGCCGGATTGGGCCTCGCGATTGTGAAAGCGATTTGTACCGCCCACGGCGCCGAGTTAAACGTCTCCAGCCGGGAAGGCAAGGGCAGCGTTTTCAGCATTGAACTACCTCTGCTCGATGTGCCCAAGAATGACGAAGTACGCCCCGCGGTTCGAAAGATCTGAAGGTCGACCGCAGATGACGCGATTGGGGTGAAGATTGGTCGGGGAGAGAGGATTTGAACCTCCGACCCCCTGGTCCCGAACCAGGTGCTCTACCAGGCTGAGCCACTCCCCGACTATGGTTGGCTTTCAAATTTTACTACACTCGGCACTCGATCGCTTTCGGAAGCGTGAACATTGCGTTTCACGCTCGAATTTTTATTCGCCGCTGAGTCGGGATAGTCTTCCAATGGCCTTCACTCGACTGACATTTTATAGATTGTCCGCGACTGGTAAGTCTGTCCTGGTTTCAGAATCGTCGTGGGGAATTCTGGATGGTTCGGAGAGTCAGGGAAATGCTGGGTCTCCAGACAAAAACCGTAATGCTGTTTGTAGACGTGGCCCTTTTTCCCGGTGATGGTGCCGTCGAGAAAATTTCCGGTGTAGAACTGAATGCCCGGTTGCGTAGTGTAGACCTCAAGCACTCGTCCGCTGGTTGGATCTTTTACCCGCGCCGCCAGCACTGGATCGCTATTCTTTGCGGCCGCATCAACCACGAAATTGTGGTCATAGCCATGCCCCAGGCGCAATTGTTCGTAGTCTGAGTCAATGCGGGCGCCGATGGCGGTCGACTGCGTGAAATCCAGAGGCGTACCCTTTACTGCGCGAAGCTCTCCGGTGGGAATCAGCTTCTGATCGACGGGAGTGAAGCGACTCGCTTTCAATTGCATTTCGTGCCGCAGCACGTCACTCGTCCCTTCGCCTGCCAGATTGAAATACGTGTGCTCGGTCAGATTGACGGGAGTCGCCTTGTCGGTGACGGCCTCATAGTCGATGATCCATTCGTTCTTGTCGGTGAGGGTGTAGGTGACTTTCGTCTTGAGGTTCCCGGGATAACCCTCTTCGCCATCTTTGCTCGTGTAGGTCAGAATCAGCCCCACGCCCGCGGAAGTTTGGAACTGCTCGGCGTGCCAGACTACTTTGTTAAACCCGTTCAGTCCTCCATGGATTGAATTCGGCCCATTGTTCTTGGCCAGCGAGTATTCCTTTCCATCGAGTGTAAATTTCCCATTCGCGATGCGATTGCCATAGCGGCCGATAATGGCGCCGAAATAAGGGGTGTTCGCTAAATAACCTTTGAGGTCGTCAAAGCCAAGTGCGATGTCGTCGAGATTGCCTTTTTTGTCGGGCACTCGCAGTGAGACGACAATGCCCCCGTAGTTCGTTGCGCGAATTTCTATCCCCTGGGAATTCGTTACGGTGTAGAGGTCGACCGGCGTACCGTCGGGCAAGGTCCCGAAAGACTTTTTCTTTATGCCTTGTTTGCCAGTGGGACTGGCGGCCAGGCCTGTTCGTGGGAAAAGAGAAGCCAGCAGCACAACTGCCAAAGCCAGAGGATGCTTCATTGAGTCTCCTTCCATCAGATGGGCATTGGACACATTCACCATCATGACGATTCCTTCATTTCGCGAAGACGCTCGGCGGCGCTCTCGGCGGTGATGTCCCGTTGCGGAGTCCCTAACATCTCATACCCGACCATAAATTTGCGAACCGTTGCCGAGCGCAGCAGCGGCGGATAAAAGTGTGCGTGCAGATGCCATTCCGGATGAGCCTGGCCATCAGTCGGACTTTGGTGAAAACCCATGGAGTATGGGAATGAAATTTGGAAGAGCCGGTCGTAGCGACTTGTCAGCCGCTTCAGTATGTCTGCGAGGCCGTCTTTTTGCTGTTCCAAAAGTCCGGGGAGAGATCCGATGTGTCCGCGCGCTACAACCAGCGTTTCGAAAGGCCATACCGCCCAGAAAGGTACCAGTACGGCGAAATGTTCATTCTCAAAAATGATCCTTTCGCCGCGCTCTCTTTCTATTTTTAAGTAGTCGCAGAGCAAGCACGAATGGTGCGTTGCCATATAGCCCTGCTGCGCGGTTTGTTCTTTCGCAGGCTCGTCGGGCACGCTGGCGCTGGCCCAGATCTGACCGTGGGGATGCGGATTGCTGGCGCCCATCATGGCGCCCCGATTTTCAAAAACCTGAACATAGTTCACAAACTTGTGTGATGCCAGTTCCTGCGACTGTTGCGCCCAGAGGCCCACAACCGGGCGCAGTTCATCGACCGACATGCGCGCAATTGTCAGATCGTGTCGTGGTGAAAAACATACTACCCGGCAGATGCCTGCTTCGCTCCTGGCCACGAGCAGAGCGTTCACATCGAAGTTGTCCGCGGGAGTATCAGGAAGCAAAGCAGGAAAGTCATTGTCGAAGACGAATGTCGTTTTATAGTCGGAATTCCGGACTCCTGCCGCGCGCGTATTTCCGGGGCACATATAGCAGGCAGGATCATAAGACGGCTGAGCGTCGTCCGCGACTGTTTCCATCTGTCCGAGCCATGGACGCTGGTTCCGGTGCGGCGATACCAGCACCCACTGCCTCGTAAGCGGATTGAAACGCCGATGGGGATGCCCCGTTAGATCAAATGCCATGATGCCTGTTCTTATCGCAGATATTCAGCGCCATCATGCCTCGACATCGCGCGCCCCTTCAGCCGCAGTAGAAACGATAATCTGAGGCATGAGGCCAGTACCTTTTTCATACTCGCTGACCACGCGCCGCTGAAAATCCGGGACCGCTTTCTTATCAACCAAATTCACGGTTGACCCTCCAAAACCGCCACCGGTCATGCGGGCACCGTACACTCCGTCAATTTGCGCGGCAATATCAACCATCAAATCCAGCTCCAGACAACTCACCTCGTAGTCATCTTTCAGGCTTACATGTGATTCCGCCATAAGCCGTCCCAAGGCTGCAAGATCGGCTTTCTCAAGCGCGGCGGCAGCATCCCGCACCCGAACATTTTCGGTCACGACATGGCGACATCGCTTGTAAATATTTTCCGGCAGATCTTTGCCGTAACGATCGAGGTCCTCGACAGAAACGTCCCGCAAAGCAAGCACGTGTGGCAAGCGCTGTGACAGTCTTCGCACGCCTTCTTCACACTCCGCTCGCCTTGTGTTGTACTCGCCGGTCGCGAGCGCATGCTTCACCATTGTGTTGCAGATCACCAGGTCCACCCCGTCGGGAATCGGCAGCAGGCGATAGTCGAGAGACCGGCAATCGAGCATCAGCGCGTGCCCGGCCCTTCCATTGCACGAGATGAAGGGATCCATGATTCCGACGTGCGCTCCGACAAATTCATTTTCGGAACCGCGGCAGAGTTTAGCGAGTTCGACACGGTTTATCGTCGACCCTGAGTTTTCGAGCAATGCCAACCCAGTAGCAACTTCGATCGCGGCCGATGAACTCAGTCCGGAACCGATTGGGAGGTCGCCGAAAATCAACAGGTTCGCGCCGCGTAACTGATAGCCAGCATTCTTCTGAAGCATGACGGCTAAGCCCTGAACGTAATCGCTCCAGTGCCCGTGCGGGCGGGGATGCGATTCGTCCAAATCCACCTCTGCGCTTTCGGAGAAGTTCTGGGAATACGCGCGCAGCTTGCGGTCAGCGCGCGGCGCGATGGCAATCCACACGCCAGGCTCAATCGCGACGGGCATCACAAAGCCGTCGTTGTAGTCGGTGTGCTCGCCAATCAGATTGACGCGTCCGGGGGCCCGAACTACTTTCGCCTCGGTGCCGTAACGCTCGCGAAAATCGCTCCGCAATTTGGATGCGATGATTGCTCCGGTGGCGGTTTTCGCTTCCATATCTAGCGTTGTCGGTCTCTGGGAGGCGTCGCAGCTAAATTGTCTTTGCGCGTCCTCGGCGAAAGGCCCCAACGCCCGAGCGCGGCCATGATCAGCCCAAAGATCAGCAGCACGATGCCCCAGCCGAGATTTAGGTTAATCCCGAGCGACCGCTGGTAAACGCTGCTGTCTCCAAACAGACCGTATACCGTCAACAGCAACCCCAGGGCAATAAACAATCCACCGATCGGCAAACGGATATCCAGTCCCATCCGACACTCCTCCTACCAGAAGACCAGATTCAACAACACGGTCATTGTGATCACAATGACGCCCAGAATCGCTGGACGTTGATACCACGATAGATGTCCTTCGCTCGGCCGCTCGGTAAGCGAATAAACCAGTCCCACCAGTTCTCTTTCGTCACGAGCCCTCGTGATGAGGCTGATGAGAATCGTCATGAGAAAACAAGCGGACCACGCCCAGATCGCGGTCCAGAAATTCTGCGCCATCTCGCTGGGGTAATGGTGGACTATGCGGCCCAGCCAACCACCCTTGATGCCCGCGACCGCGCCAGGCGGTAGGGTTAGCCCGTGATGCACGGCCGCAGCAGCC
>QIAJ01000130.1 GCA_003225495.1 Acidobacteriota bacterium | reverse complement strand
TGTTTGGGATCACCGAACTGCGCGCCGGCTCGAAGAACGCAGCCAGCAGAGTTTCGGCCACGAGCAGCGGATACACCAGCCAGACCATTTCTTTCGAGCGCACGAACAGCATGCAGAGCACGATCAGCACGCGGCCGAAATCGGCGGCGATCATTACGTATTTACGGCGCAGGCGATCGTTGATGACTCCCGACGCCGGGCCGACGAGCGTCTGCGGGAGAACTTGCAAAACCAGAGCCAGGCCAACCGAACTGGCGCGCCCGGTCAGTTGCAGGAGCAGGTTGTATATGGCCAGCGTGTAAAACCAGTCGCCGATTTCGCTGACGATCTGCGCGCCCCAAAGCTGTCGAAAGTTGCGATTCCCTCCGAGTAGCCGGAGGTAGGAGGCAAACGAGACTCTGCGGATTTCCAGTTCGGGAGCAGGTTCCATCTTGGCGCGCGATCAGTAATCAATGGCTCACAGGATACCGGAATGGTTTGATGAACCGAAACGGGCCGTCCGCCGCGGCACTACAGCCCAAAAAGTGAAAAGGACTGCACACGCCTTATGGTTACGCTTCGGAAGAAATCGTAAAAATGACAAAAAATGTCAGCGATTTTCCCCGAAAATCGCCTTGTTTGAACAGTTGATGGAATCCTCCCCCAATTGGAAAATCGCTTGCGAATACCTACAACGAAAGGAGTTGTCCCGTGCGAATTTCTGGCCTCGCAATGTTGATCTTGATGTCGGTTGTGCAATCATTTGCCACTCCTGCTTCCGTACATGCCTCAACTGCTCCTCAGCCCAGTATTCTGTTCCTCCTCGGCGCCGGTCTGGTTGGACTGGCGACCCTGATTCGTCGTCGCCTCAGCAATGAATAGATTCCTGTGAAAAATTTGACGGTGCGGAGCGACTGACGCTTCGCGCCGAACGTCCGCGCCCCCATTCCCAAATAAATCCTGCTTACACTTCCTCATTGTCTTCGTCTGGTTAGAAGCGCGCCGCATTGACGCTTGCTGATTCCCGCTCATAAGATTTGGCTGACTCTTTATTTCTGCTCTAAGGATGTACGCATGAAACGGCTTCTTGTCTCTTCTTGTGTCTGCGTGCTGTGGGCTGTTGCGCTCTTCGCGCAGCCCGATACTTTCGCTCCCAACGAAAACCTAGTGGTCGAGAGTGTCCCTCCCGTTCCCATGGCGGTCGTAGAAGGCGCGCAGCGCTATAGCAATTTTCGTGCTGCGGACCTTGCCAGTTGGAATCCCGTGCGGCGCGAGATGCTGATCACGACGCGCTTCGCCGACAGTTACCAGATCCACCAAGTGAAAATGCCAGGCGGGGCTCGGACCCAGCTGACTTTTTTTCTGGAGCCTTCGACCGGAGCGCAATTCAATCCTCGGGATGGGAAGAGTTTTATCTTTCGAAAGGATGTCGGCGGCGGCGAGTTCTACCAGTTTTATCGCTTTGACGTCGCGACCGGCGATATCGCTTTGCTCACCGACGGCAAGTCAAGGAACACCGGCGCGACCTGGGATCACGACGGCAAATGGATCGTGTATGGATCGACGCGCCGCACCGGCAAAGATGTCGATTTTTGGGCGGTGAATCCTGACGATCCTAAGACCGATCACCTGGTAGCGAAGAATCAGGGAGGTGGCTGGGACGCGCTCGACTGGTCGCGAGACGGCAAGCAGATTCTCGCGTTCGAAGAAGTCTCTGCAAATGAGAGCTATTTGTGGCTCGTGGATGTGGCCAGCGGCGAGAAGACGGCCATTACTCCGCGCGATAACCCCACCAAGATTTCCTATTCCGGCGGCCAGTTTTCGAAGGATGGCAAGGGCTTTTACACCACCACCGATAAGGATAGCGAATTCCACCGCCTGGCTTACATCGATCTGGTTTCGAAGCAGCATACCTATCTGACTAGTGACATCCGGTGGGACGTCGACGAATTCGATTTGTCGGACGATGGCAAAAAGATCGCTTTCGTCAGCAATGAAGATGGCTATGGCGTACTGCATGTGCTGGATACAGCCACCCGCAAGCAAGTTGCATTGCCGAAACTGCCGCACGGTGTGATCAGCGGCCCACGGTGGCACAAGAATAGTCGCGATCTCGGATTTAACTTCAACTCAGCCAGCGTCACGGACGACGTGTACTCGCTGGATGCGCAGACCGGCAAGGTCGATCGCTGGACGGAGAGCGAAACCGGTGGCGCGAATGTCTCAGGGGTGCGCGAGCCGGATCTCATTCACTGGAAAAGTTGGGACGATCGCTCGATCAGCGGGTTTCTCTATCGCCCGCCGGCAAGGTTTGCGGGCAAGCGGCCCGTCATGATCAACATTCACGGCGGACCAGAGGGACAATTTCGCCCATATTTCATTGGGCGCAGCCTGTATTACGTCAACGAACTGGGCGTCGCGATGATCTACCCCAACGTTCGTGGATCGAGCGGCTACGGCAAGACCTTTCTGGCGCTCGATAATGGCCTGCTGCGCGAAGGCTCGTACAAGGACATCAACTCCCTGCTTGACTGGATCGCTACACAACCCGATCTCGACGCCAGCCGCGTGATGATTACCGGCGGCAGTTATGGCGGATTCATGACGCTGGCGGTTGCGACCAACTACAACGATCGCATCTGCTGCTCGGTGGATATCGTCGGGATTTCAAACCTGGTTTCGTTCTTGCAGAATACTTCCGGATACCGGCAAGACCTGCGGCGTGTGGAATATGGCGATGAACGCGATCCGAAAGTGCGGGAGTTTCTCGCGGCCATCTCACCTTTGACGAAGGCAAAAAATATTACGAAGCCGATCTTCGTGATTCAGGGGAAGAACGATCCGCGGGTTCCGATGACGGAATCCGAGCAGATGGTGAAAACAGTTCGCGGAAATGGCGGGCCAGTTTGGTATCTGCTAGCGAAAGATGAAGGACACGGATTTCAGAAGAAGAAAAATCAGGATTTTCAGTTCTACGCGATGGTGATGTTCGTGAAGGAGTTCCTGCTGAAGTAGCGGCGGAAACTTCTACCGCGGAGGTCACAGGGGTCACGGAGGAAAGCGAATCAATGCTTGCCGTTCGTAACCAGGTCCAGAAAGTATTGATGAATCCGAGAATCGTCGCTGAGTTCGGGATGAAAGGTTGCCGCGAGGGTGTTCCCTTTCCGAACCATGACGGGATCGCGGCCTTCGGTGGCGACTACTTCTACATCTTTCCCTAAGCGCTCGATCTTGGGCGCGCGGATGAAGACCATCTCGATCGGATCGTGAAGAAACTGCCCTTCGCGGATCGAACTGTCCACCTGGCGGCCGTAGGCGTTGCGGCGGATGGTGATGTCGAGCGCGCCCAGTCCGACTTGCTTCGGATTCTCAACCTCGTTCGCAAGCAAGATCGCTCCCGCGCACGTACCGAATGTCGGCTTCATGCGAACGAAACCTTTAAGCTTCGCGAAGCCCTCTTTGCCGAGCAGGTTGAGAAACGTGCTCGACTCGCCGCCGGGAATTACCAGTCCTGCTATGTCGTCGAGTTGCTCGGGCTTTTTCACGAGAACGACTTCCGCGCCGAGTTCTTCGAGGCGCTTGCGGTGGGCATCGAAATCGCCTTGCAGAGCTAGGACTCCAATTTTCATAAACGGCAGTCGATGGCCTAGTCGTTGGTCGTAGCAGGTAGGCCATCGCCCGAACGACAAGCGACTAACGACCCAACGACGTTTTCTGATCTACCAACCCCTGGTCTGCAGCATGTGCGCTTCGTCGAGCCCTGAGATGGCCAGGCCCTTCATCGCGCCGACCAGATCTTCGCTGACCTCAAGTAAGACTTTAGGATCGTTGAAGTGCGTCGCCGCCTTTACGATGGCGCGGGCCCGCTTCTCTGCTTCGACCGGATCAGCAAACTCGGTTGAATTTTTCATGAAGATTCCGGAACCGACGAATACGGCTTCTGCGCCGAGCTGCATCACGAGGGATGCGTCAGCCGGGGTGGCTATTCCGCCAGCAGAGAAATTCGGAACCGGCAGCTTTCCGTCGCGCGCGACGATTCTTACCAATTCGTATGGAGCCTGATGTTCCTTGGCTTTGGCGTAGAGTTCTTCTTCGCCGAGTACGGTGAGAATTTTCATCTCCTGTACGATCTGGCGAATGTGCTTCACGGCGTGGACGACGTCGCCCGTGCCGGCTTCGCCCTTAGTACGGATCATGGCCGCGCCTTCGGCAATCCGACGCAGGGCTTCTCCCAGGTTGCGAGCGCCACATACAAAGGGAACAGTGAAGGCGTGCTTGTCGACGTGATGGGCTTCGTCGGCGGGCGTGAGGACTTCGGATTCGTCGATGTAATCGACGCCCAACTCCTGCAGGATCTGCGCCTCTGCGAAGTGGCCGATGCGGCACTTGGCCATGACCGGGATGTCGGCGGTCGCCATGATTTCGCGAATGATCTTCGGCGAAGCCATGCGAGCCACGCCGCCCTCAGCGCGAATCTGCGCCGGGACGCGTTCCAGCGCCATGACTGCGACAGCGCCGGCCTTCTGGGCGATTTCAGCCTGTTGTGCGGTAGTGACGTCCATGATGACGCCGCCTTTGAGCATTTCGGCAAGGCCTGTTTTCAGGCGAGGGCTGGTGCTGTGGCCATTGTTCTTCGACATATACGCTCTCCTCAGAAAGGGACGGCGGACGTCCCAGAGACTATGGACTGATCTACCTCTAGATCATAAGGCGGAGAATGGTATCCTTGATATGTCCATTTAGTACGTTTCTTCCATACCACTTATGCCACGCCAGACGTCATCCTTGCCGCTAAGTCTGCCTGCACCTAGGGCGGGTTCTTCGCTTTATCGTTGGCTGTATGAACAGCTGCGGGGGGCGATCCTCGAACGACGGCTGCATCCGGGAGCACGGCTGCCGGCTACGCGTGATCTTGCGGAGGCCTACGGACTCTCGCGCAGCACGATCGTGATGGCGTTTGAACAGCTGATATCGGAAGGGTATGTCGAGGGACGGACGGGTTCAGGAACTTATGTGAGCACGGTACTGCCCGAGCAACTTCTGCAAGTGCGGGGTCTACGGGAGGAAGGGAGACTGAAGCATCGCCGCATTGTGTTGTCGGCGTACGCTCGGCGCTTGCAGCCGTTTCGCTCACGGGCCAGGCATCCCGTGAAAGCATTCCGCCCCAACCAGGCGGCGCTGGATCTTTTTCCGACGACCCTATGGGCGCAGGTGGCCGCACGACGCCTGCGCAAGGCATCGGCCCGATTACTGGCGGGCGGTGAAACCTTGGGTTATCGGCCGTTACGCGAGGCGGTCGCCGAATATCTGAACACTTCACGCGGAGTCAAATGTACCGCCGATCAGGTGCTGATCGTTTCCGGCGCGCAGGAGGGACTTGATCGCACCGCGCGACTTTTTCTCAATGCGGGAGACCAGGCTTGGATGGAAGAGCCGGGGTATCCAGGAGCCGCTGCGGTGCTGCACGCGGCGGGCGCGAAGATTTGTGGGGTACCGGTGGACGCCGAGGGGCTGGACCTCGCACGTGGCCTGCGCCGCTGGCCGCGTCCCAAACTGGTGTATGCCACGCCCGCGCATCAATTTCCGCTGGGCGTAACGATGAGTCTTCGGCGGCGATTGGCGTTATTGGAATGGGCGCGCAAAGCCGGCGTAGTGATTTTCGAAGACGACTACGACAGCGAATATCGCTACTCCGGGCGACCCGTGCCTGCGCTTCAGGGTCTGGACCGCGCCGGAGTCGTCATCTTCGGCGGCAGCTTCAGTGCGGTCATGTTTCCCGCCATGAGACTCGGGTACCTTGTTGTTCCCTCTGAGATGGTGGACGTTTTCGCTGCGGCGCAGTCGGTCAGCACGCATCATCCACCGCTTCTCGGACAGGCGGTTCTCTGCGATTTCATCCGCGAAGGACACTTTGCGAGGCATATTCGCCGCATGCGCGAAGTGTATGCCGAACGGTTGGGCGTTCTGCTGAAAGGTGCGCGGGAAAAGTTAGATGGCCTGGTGGAAATCTCAAATGTCGAGGCGGGATTGCAGACCATCGGATGGTTGCCGGAAGGAAATGTTGCAGAGGACATTGCCGCCGCAGCCGCAAAAAAGGATGTCGAGGTCATTCCCCTTCAGCACTATGCCTATGGTCGGGTGCGCGGAAACGGAATCGTGTTGGGATTTGCGGCCGTCGAGCCACGTGAGCTACGCCGCGGAGTGGAAGAGTTAGCGGCGTTGCTACGGGCTTGATGCTGTTTGTGTGGTGTGGGTCGGACACTCTTGTCCGATGCTGTTGACTCATGCCTACTTCGGCAAAAAAAGCAAGAGCAGCTGCAAAGCCGACGGACAGGAGTGTCCGTCCTACACGAAGTTAGCGGTCGACAAACTTCGCGAACATCTGATGCGGATCGATCGCAATAAATAATCCTCGGCCTCTCGCCAGTACTTCCCCAGTTTGATTCAGTATTTCGGCCATATTCACGTGGCGGCGTCCTTTCACTTTCACTTCGCGGGATTCGACGCGCAGCGGCTTGTTTAGCGGAACCGGTTTCAGATAATTGATCGTGATTTCCGACGTGAGCGCGACCACCTGCCGCAACTTATTCACTTTACCCATCGCTTCGTCGAGTATCGTCGCGATAATGCCGCCATGGCAGTGTCCCGGCGGGCCCGTGTAACGTTTATCGAGTCGGAAACGGCAGACGTAGCAGTTACGTTCCTCGTCATAGGTAAAACGCAAACGCATGCCGTCGGGATTGTTATTGCCACCAGGCGAAGCAGTAGTTTTTCTGGAGACGAACGTAAACGGTCCCGTGTCCGCGGGTGGATTTATTAGTTGCCATCTAGCGATGATTTTAGCGCGAGCGAACACGCACGGCCTCTAGACAGTGCCTTGCTCCGCTCAGGATGACAGGTGTTGAAGGCGCCAAGTTGTTTAAGGCTTCTAATAATGTCTAGTCGTAGTATTCCAACCCCAAGTGCGTGATCAGCTCTTCGCCTTTCAAATGGCGCAGTGTGTTCTTCAACTTCATCAGCTGAATGAACAGATCGTGTTCGGGATACAGTCCGGGTGCAGTCATCGGCGACTTGAAGTAGAAGCTCAGCCATTCCTGAATTCCCAGGCGGCGAAGTTCCGGCGTTCGCTGCGCCAGATCGAGGAAGAGCACGAGGTCGAGTACGATTGGCGCCGCGAGAATCGAGTCGCGACAGAGGAAGTCGACTTTGATCTGCATCGGATAACCGAGCCATCCGAAGATGTCGATATTGTCCCAACCTTCTTTGTTATCACCGCGCGGCGGATAATAATTAATGCGAACCTTGTGAAAAATGTTCCCGTAGAGTTCGGGATAGAGTTGCGGTTGCAGTATATGTTCCAGTGCGCCCAGCTTTGACTCCTCTTTCGTTTTAAACGACCCGGGATCATCGAGCACCTCGCCGTCGCGGTTGCCGAGAATGTTCGTCGAATACCATCCGCTCAGTCCGAGGAGACGGGCCTTGAAGGCTGGAGCCTGGACGGTCTTCATCATGGTCTGACCTGTCTTGAAGTCCTTGCCGCAGATGGGAACTTCGTTTTCACGTGCCAGTTCCAGCATGGCGGGAACGTCGACCGTTAGGTTCGGCGCTCCGTTGGCGAATGGCACTCCCTCTTTTAGAGAGGCATACGCATAGACCATCGAGGGGGCGATGTTCTCGTCGTTGTCCTTCATTGCTTTTTCCAGCGCCTTGACGCTTTGGTGGGCAGCAGACGGTTCGATGAAGGTTTCGGTCGAAGCGCACCATATCGTGATAAGGCGGTTGGCGCCGCTGGATTTCCTGAAGTCGCGCATGTCCTGGCGCAATTGCTCCGCCAGTTCCATCTTGTTCTTGCCCTTCTTCACGTTGGGTCCGTCGATCTTCTTAACGTAATTGTGATCGAAGACAGCCTTCATCGGCTTGATGGAGGAAAGGCGTCCTTTCACCTGGCTTAGGAGATCTTTTTCAAGCACGCCAGCTTTCGACGCGGCGGCGTACATGTCGTCTTCGAAGATGTCCCACCCGGTGAAGACGAGATCGTTAAGTGTCGAGAGCGAAACGAATTCCTTGATCTTGGGAGAGCGCCCGTCAGTGCGCTTGCCAAGGCGCACGGTGCCCATCTGGGTCAGCGAACCTATGGGGGCGGCGAGTCCCTTCCGTACTGCTTCAACGCCTGCCACGAACGTGGTCGCCACGGCGCCCATGCCGGGGATCATGACGCCCAATTTGCCCTTAGCGGGCTGCGTTGCGGAGCTTTGCTGCTGCCGGGCGGTCGGCTTCACTTCGACGCGCGACGGCTTACTGCCATTCTTGCGGGGAGTTGGCATTTTGCGATGAGTCCTTATGGGTTTAAAGAGATGTAGGCAAACAGGTATGTTCTCTCATTTGCAGGCCGCATGCAAACGCTGCAGAATTATATGGTGAGAATTGCGTGGCAAGCTGCGCTTCTCAGCGATTCAAATGCGAAAGGGAAAAACATCGCCGAGAGAAATCAGTTCACATCCCATCAATCACTTCCCATCCAGATCCATGGTGCGGACTGGAAGATCCCAGTGCGAGAGCAGTATCTCAAACCTGCGCTGCTCTTCTTTCAGGTAGGTCGCCTGATCGGGCCAGAGTTGCTTCTTGATCGCGTCTTCGTCGAACGGTTCATTCGCCACAGTTGAGTTCTTGAACACGATGGTGACGCGGTAATCCCAGCGGCCGTCTTCGGTCGTGTGGTATCGGGGCTGATCCATCCAAACCTTGAGCATGCGTCCCATTTCAACTTGCTTCTTCAGAAGCGGGTAGTGATTCTTCTTGAAGAGCTGAAGGAATTCGTCAGCATAGCCCCATTTGGCCTTGTAATAGTATTCGACCACGAAAGGCTTGCCGGAAGTTTCTGCAGTCTGGGCAGGTAGCGTAGCGGGAAGGAGCGTCAGCGCCAAAAACGCAAACAGGAATCGCAGTTTCATGGATGTCTCCAAGGGCAACGATTGTCGCACGACTCGAGATATCTTGTGCGCTCACAGTTGTCGGACAGGAGTGTCCGCCCTACAAGAAACGGCTCTCGCTGAGTGTTAAAATCATTTGTGGCCGCCGATTCCATCCGCCTGATTGCCGTTGATATCGATGGCACTCTGCTGAATCCGAAATTTCAAATTTCCGACACTGACCTGGCGGCGCTGCGCTCGGCTCACGCGCAAGGGATCGAAGTCATTCTCGTGACGGGCAGACGTCACGCATTCGCGCTCCCCATCGCACAACAACTTGGGTTCAATCTGTGGCTGATCTGTTCCAATGGCGCCGTTACGCGCTCGCTGTCCGGCGAGACCTTTCATCGCGATTTGCTTCCTCAGCAAACCTGCCGCGATCTATGCCGAATGATGCAAGAATTCCGCGGCCAAACCGTTCTTACCTTTGATAAGAACGGTCGCGGAGCGATCGTTCTCGAGCATCTTCAGCTACTTGAAGTCAGCATCCGGCACTGGCTGCAGAAAAATATGGAGTACATCGAGTTCGTGGTTCCGATTGAAAATGCGCTGACCACTGATCCCGTGCAGGCCATGTTCTGCGGACCGGTCGCACTCATGCAACAAGCCTTACGAGCGCTGGAGTCCGGCGGACTGCCGATTACCGTGCTGCGTACCGAGTACCCGGGACGCGACTTGTCGATTGTGGATGTACTGAATGTCGACTGTTCGAAGGGCCATGCGCTGGAGCGCTGGGCAAATCATCGCGGGATTTCTCGTGAGCAGGTCATGGCCATTGGTGATAACTACAACGACGTTGAAATGCTTGCGTTCGCCGGGCATCCTTTTATCATGGAGAATGCGTCGGAGGAATTGCGGGGGCGCGGATGGACCGAGACTCGTTCCAATGCCGAGGGTGGAGTAGCCGCTGCTGTCGAGTGCATGCTGCGCGGAATTCCAATTGCGCCTTTAGCAGCGGCCAGAGTGAAATGAACAGAGTGAGATAAAAAGTGAAATGAGCAAAATGGAAACAATCCGTAGCGCGTGGAAAGCCGTCCTTTTCGGCGTCTTCGCGCTCGCCGCGATCCCAGGTCAGGCCCGCGCGGCTGATTTGGCGGTGCTGCGCAACGGCTTCACCATCCGGCATGATCGGCGCCAGATAATCGGAGAGAATACACGCTTGTTCACGGCAGCGGACGAGAGCAGCTTCGTTGATGTGCCGACGGCCGAAATCGAAGGATTCGAAAAGGACTTAACCTTACCACCGCGACTTCCTGAGCCGGTTCCCGCTTCTTCACATACGCCGCTGGATCTGAATCAGGTCGTGAACTCGGCCAGCGCAACCTACCATCTTGACCCGGATCTGGTAAACAGCGTCATCCACGCGGAAAGCGGATTTAATTCGCGGGCCGTCTCGCGCAAGGGCGCTCAAGGCTTAATGCAACTGATGCCCGGAACAGCGGGGCTGCTCGGCGTCACCAATCCACTGGATCCGAAAGCCAATGTGACCGGCGGCACCCGCTATCTTCGACAACTTCTGGAACGCTACAACTTCGATCTGGTGAAAGCGCTAGCGGCTTATAACGCCGGACCATTACGTGTAGAACAGTATCGCGGCATACCGCCCTATCGGGAAACGCGGGCGTATGTAGCGAAAATTGTTCGTGACTACAACCGCAAGAAGATTGCGCAGGAGAAAGCGGAGGCCGCAGCTGCGAAAACAAATCGTGCGCGCAAGGCGGCAGTCGCCTCCGGATCTAAAGCTCAACTTAACAACGTCGATCAGCAGCAATGATTGAAATCGCGCCCGCTGAGCTCCTGCTACTCCGTCATCGCCCTCCACGTTGACCCTTCCAGCCACCTCATATACCTTCATTCAGGGGACGTGCCCGGCTCGCTGTCGCCATTCCTCCATTTCCGCACTGCATGAAAAGAAAACATCTCGCCTATGCTGTTGTGTTCCTGGTGCTGGCGGTGCTGGTTTATCTTCAGTTCCGGACCTGGAAGAACTTCGACTGGTCACGCTTCTGGGAAACTCGTCCCCAACACTGGTCTCACATCATCCACGGCATCGCCATGATCTACCTGGCGTACGTGGTGCGGGCTTTCCGCTGGAAGATCTTTCTGAAACCGGTACGGCCGGAAGCATCGGCCTGGAGCATGGTTGCGCCCACGATCATCGGATTCACCGGACTCGCGGTATTAGGGCGCCCTGGAGAATTAATTCGGCCTTATCTGATCGCACGCCGCCACGATTTGACCTTCTCATCTCAGATGGCAGTGTGGGCGGTAGAGCGCATATTCGACTTCGGCGCCTTCACCGTTCTGCTTGTGACGGCCATCTTCTTGTCGAATGGCCCGCGGGAACTGAAGGAGTCTTATGGTTCCTTTCAAAAAATTGGTGTGGTTTTAGTAGCCCTAGTGCTAGCAATGGTGTTAGGTGTCTTGGCAGTCCACTCGAAGGGCAAAGGAATTGCAAACTGGGCAGAGCGCCGGTTTTCTCACCTGGCTGCAAACTTGGGACAGAAGATCGCAATGCGGATCCGCGAGTTCCACAGCGGTTTAGATACAATCCACGGGCCGATTTCATTGATCGCTCTCACGGCCCTCTCGCTCGTCATGTGGTTCATGATCGTTATGGCCTACCAGGATGTGGCCCATTCCTACGGCGTGGAAGCGCTCGATATTCAGCGTTCTCAGGTGCTGATGCTCATGGGCGCAAGCATGATTGGCTCTATGGTGCAGCTGCCGGGAGTCGGCGGCGGATCGCAAGTTGCTACTATTGCAATGCTGGAAAAAGTCTTTGCAGTCCCGAAAGAATTGGCCGCAAGCTGCGGCATCATGCTCTGGCTGGTGACGTTTGTGGCGGTGGTCCCGGTGGGACTTTTCCTCGCTCACAGCGAGCGTCTATCGCTCCGCAAACTTTCGCAGGAGACTGAAAAAGCGGAAGATGCCGGGCCCGCGGAAACTCGCCCAAATGCGTCTTGATCTACACTCTTCGACGTAAAGCTGTGGACCAAAATCCAATTGCAGGAGGTAATGATGCCGCGCTTTATCCTGACTTTAGCAATTCTGCTGGGAACTTCCCTGGCGAGCGCGGCGCAGACCGCGTCCGCAATGCTCGATGCCACGCGGGCGTTCCTCGCCACCTTGGATGCGGCACAGAAGTCAAAGGCGGTTCTCCCCTTCAACTCGGAAGAACGGTTTCGCTGGTTCTACACGCCGGTCTCCAGAAAAGGACTTCCCCTCAAGGAAATGAACCCTGCACAACAGCGGGCGGCGCTGGCGTTGTTGCACGCGGGCCTAAGCGAAAAGGGCTACTCGAAAGCCGAGACGATCCGAAAGCTCGAAGATGTGTTGCGCGAACTGGAACAAGGCAAAGGGCCGACCCGCGATCCCGAACTGTACTTTTTTACATTCTTCGGCGAGCCGGACGCGAAAGGTGCGTGGGGCTGGCGATATGAGGGCCATCACTGCTCGCAGAACTGGACGATCGTGAACGGCCAGTCGATTGGCAGCAGTCCGCAATTCTTCGGCGCGAATCCCGCGGAAGTACGTGAAGGGCCGATGAAGGGGACTCGCGTACTTAGCGCCGAAGAAGATTTGGGACGGTCTCTAGTGAAATCTCTGACAGACGCGCAGAAAAAGGATGCTGTCATCAACGTTGCCGCGCCCGACGACATCCTGACGAATAACCAGCGCAAGGCTGCGATCCAGGAGGACAAAGGCATTGCCTACAGTCGACTCAGCAAAGAGCAGCAAGGGATGCTGATGGCGTTGATCGAGGAGCATCTGAGCGCGCAGCCGCAAGCCCAGGCACGCAAGCGTCTGGACAAACTCCGCCATGTGGGTTTCGATCCCATCAAGTTTGCCTGGATGGGCGGTCTCGAAAAAGGGGATCGCCACTACTACCGCGTGCAGGGCAGCACATTTCTGATCGAATACGACAACACTCAGAACAATGCGAATCACATTCACTGCGTGTGGCGCGACTTCAACGGCGACTGGGGCGAAGATATTTTGGCGGAGCACTACCGGAATTCTTCGCATCACCAGCATGCGAGCGCTCACTGAGATCGCTTTCGGGACTAAGTCCAAATACGCGCATCACCTCGCCTGCTACAATTACTGGTATTCCGGAGCAACACCAAGCGCCATATGAAGTGCCCCTTCTGCGGGTTTGAAAATGACAAGGTTGTCGATTCGCGCGAGAGCAAAGAGGCGGACTCAATCCGCCGCCGTCGCGAGTGCTTGAAGTGCGAGAAGCGCTTTACTACCTACGAACGCATCGACGAAATTCCTTACATGGTGGTGAAGAAAGACGGACGGCGGGAACGCTTTGACCGCCAGAAAATTCTGAATGGCCTGATGCGCGCGTGCGAAAAAAGGCCAGTGCCCATCAGTCGCCTTGAACAGATCGTCAATGAAGCCGAGTCTTATGTAATTGAGTCGGCGGAGCGTGAGCGCAAAACCAGTGAACTCGGCGAGTTGATCATGAGCCGCCTGCGCCGGTATGACAAAGTTGCTTATGTCCGCTTCGCTTCTGTTTATCTCGACTTCAAGGATGTGCAGGAGTTCATGGCGGAATTGAAGGACCTGCTGAAGACGAAAGAAGTGCCGGAACCAAAAGGTAAAACAGTAGCGAAGAGTTAAAACGTGGCGGACAAGAGTGTTCGCCCTACACGAACCGAGATGGCACATAAAATTACTCTCATTCCCGGCGACGGGATTGGCCCTGAAGTCACGCAGGCCGTGGTCCGTATCCTGGAAGCGACTGGTATCAAATTCGAATGGGAAAGTTTCGCGGCGGGAGCCGAAGCATTTGCCAAGTACAAGGAATACATTCCCAAAGCACTCACCGAATCGATTGAGCGCACCCGAGTTGGGTTGAAAGGGCCCGTATCAACTCCCATTGGCGGCGGCTTTTCGAGCATCAATGTGGAGTTGCGAAAGAAATTTGAGCTCTTCGCGAATTTCCGTCCGATCCGCAACCTTCCGCACATTCCCACACGCTATCCGAATGTTGACCTGATCATCTTCCGCGAGAACACCGAAGGGCTGTACTCCGGGATCGAACATGAGGTCATCCCCGGCGTGGTTGAGAGCCTTAAGATCATCACGGAGAAGGCGTCAACGCGCATTTCCCGTTTTGCATTTGAATACGCACGCAAGAATCATCGCAAAAAGATTCATTCCATCCACAAGGCCAACATCATGAAGTTGTCGGACGGACTCTTCCTGCGCTGCTCGCGGAATGTTTCGAAGGAATATCCGGAGATTACGTATGGCGAGCACATCGTCGACAACACCTGCATGCAGTTGGTGATGAATCCATATCAGTACGACGTTCTGCTCATGGAGAACTTCTACGGTGACATCGTTTCTGACCTGTGCGCCGGACTCGTCGGCGGACTTGGGCTCGTGCCGGGAGCGAACTTCGGACATGAGTGCGCTATTTTCGAGGCCGTCCATGGATCAGCACCGGACATCGCGGGTAAGAACATGGCCAATCCCACGGCCGTGCTGAGATCCGCTTTGCTGATGTTGAGTCATTTAGGCGAGCACGAAGCAGCGCAGAAAATTAGCGATGCGCTCGATCACGTATACCGCGACCGCACCAAGTTGACGAGAGACGTAGGTGGCACTGCGGGAACGTCGGAATTTGCCGACTCTGTTATCGAGGCAATGGAGACACAAAAGTCTGCAACTCCTGTAGCAAACTGATTCGGTACCGCTGCCTGCAAGCAACTAGCGGAGCGCACGGAGGGCACTCCCCGTCGCTAATGGACCACAATGCCTTCTGTTAGAATGTCCTGTTTGTGAGTTCATCCGGGTGCGGCTTGTACATCCGCATCCATCGGGGTTGTCGTGGGGACCGATCTGAAGTCCATTGCCATTCCGTATCATCGAGGGCTGCACCGCTTCGCCATATTTACTTCCTTCGTTACGTTGCTGTTAATCATCGCGGGAGCGCTCGTGACCAGCAATGATGCCGGTCTTTCTGTTCCGGACTGGCCCACCAGCTTCGGTTCCTGGTACAAAATGCCGCACATGGTCGGCGGTATCGTCTATGAGCACGGCCATCGCATGGTGGCAGAGTTCGTGGGCGTGCTGACGATCATTCTGGCAGTGTGGACCTGGCGCGCCGAAAAACGCCTCTGGCTGCGATTGCTCGGGGTGGCCGCACTGGGAACTGTCATCTTTCAGGGTATTCTCGGCGGCATCACAGTTTTGTTTTACCTCCCGCCCGTCGTCTCCAGCGCGCATGCCGCCGTGGCGCAAACATTCTTCTGTATTGCGGTGGCGATCGCCGTATTCACCGGACGCAGGTGGGTGCAGGAACAACCACGGAGTGAAATAGATCATCGAAATCCGTCGCTGTTTACGCTTACCTTACTGTCAATCTTCGTGCTCTATGCACAGCTCATTCTGGGCGCGATGTTCCGTCATAAGGGATTGAGCTGGTGGCCGCACGTCGTGCATGCCGGTGTGGTGGCGATCGTTTTGTCGTGGACGGCGATTCGCGCCATCACGGTTTATCCGCAGATTGATGCCGTGCGCCGTCCCGCGATTACCATGTTGAGCCTGATGGTAGCCCAGCTGTGCATCGGATTCCTTGCCTTCATCACGCGCGTGATGTGGGGTCAGGATGCCGCGCAGCCCGAATTGCCGATGATCATCTCAACCGTCGTTCACGTCGCGATCGGAGCCTTGCTGCTAGCCACTACCGTCATTCTAGCGATCCAGGTATGGCGGCATGCTCCTTCCGCATTCCTGGAGGAAGTCCCTGGACGCGAGCAGAAGCCGGTTGCCGCATGAGCGTCGCCGTTCACATGTCCCCGATTCCGCGTAGTCGCATTCAAACCTGGTTGCATGATTACACCGAACTCACCAAAATGCGGGTCACGACTCTTATCGTCATGACCGCCTGGTGCGGCTTCTACTTCGGTGCGCTCAAGAATGGCGTCTCTTCGCTGTCATGGAGTCTGCTGCACGCCCTCCTCGGAGTCGGTCTCGTTTCCGCCGGAACAGCCGCTCTGAACGAAGTCATGGAATACGACGTCGACGCTCGCATGCGCCGGACTGCTGATCGCCCACTGCCGTCGGGCAGGATGAGCCTGTTGCATGGGACGATTGCCGGTGTACTGCTCACTGTCGGCGGCGCCTTTTATCTTGCGATGGCGGCCAATGCATTAACCGGACTGCTCGCGCTGGCGACCGCATTCGTTTATCTGGCGGCGTACACGCCCTTGAAACGCGTGCATCCCATCTGCACCTTTGTGGGAGCTATTCCGGGCGCGATGCCGGGCGTGCTCGGATGGGTAGCCGCCCGCGGTCGTCTGGAGTGGGGCGCGCTCGTCATGTTTGCCATCGTCTTCTTTTGGCAGTTTCCACATTTTTACTCCATTGCATGGCTCTACCGGGATGACTACGCGGCTGGAAACATCCGCATGCTTCCCGCCATCGAGCAGGATGGTCGCGGCACAGGACGGCGCATCCTGCTTTACTCTTTGGGATTGATTCCAGTGAGCCTGGCTCCCACATTCTTGGGAATGTCGGGAACTACCTACGCTATCGGTGCGATTGTGATGGGCATTGCTTACTGCTACTTTGGAGCCCGGCTGGCGCAGCTTGGTCTGCCGATGAGTGCTCCACCATCGAAGCAGCGCGCCCGACAACTCCTTCGTGCCAGCATTATTTACTTGCCGCTCCTGTTCGCCCTGATGATGATCAACGGCGTAAAATAGCCTGTGACCCCGAAATTGAGCGCCGTGGAATCGCCTCCGGAACTTCATACGAACCGGATTGAAGCGATCATTTCGGTTCGTGACCTGATCCACCGGTATCAGGATCGAACTGCCCTCAACGGAGTTTCGTTTGAAGTGCGCCCGGCAGAACTGTTCGGGCTCCTTGGTCCCAACGGAAGCGGGAAAACCACTCTTTTCCGGATTCTTTCCACGCTTATGGTACCGAGTGCAGGAACTGCCCAGATTGCGGGGCTGGATGTAGTTCGCGAACCAGCTGCCCTGCGGCGGCATATCGGCGTCGTATTTCAGGCGCAGAGTGTTGATCAAAAACTCACGACATACGAGAATCTCTGGCATCAGGGTCATCTCTATGGACTCCGCGGTGCCGCGCTAAAACAGCGCATCAAAGAAATTCTGACGCGCGTCGGCTTGCAGGATCGCGCCCGTGACCGGGTCGAGACTTTCTCGGGCGGAATGCAGCGGCGCATTGAACTGGCGAAGGGATTATTGCACCATCCCGAAGTTCTTTTGCTCGACGAACCTACAACCGGCTTGGATCCCGGTGCACGGCGCGACTTGTGGCAGTATCTCCAGATCTTGCGCGATCAGGAACGTGTGTCGGTAATCGTTACGACTCATCTGATGGAAGAGGCCGAACGCTGCGACCGGCTCGCAATCTTAAACGAAGGCAAACTCGTCGCTTTGGGAACCCCGGCCGAATTGACGCGAGAGATCGGCGGCGATGTTGTTCTACTTGAGGCGCACGAACCGGAAGAGCTTGCCGGGCGCATCCGCAACATGTTCCATATTGACGCGATCGCAATGGGCACGCATGTCCGTTTGGAAATTGAGAACGGCCACCGCTTCGTACCCGACGTCGTCGAAGCATTTCCGGGCGAGATCCAGGCGCTAAGCGTGAGCAAACCGACACTCGAAGATGTGTTCATTCACCGTACGGGACACAAGTTCTGGAACGAAGAACCCATGCCACAGAAAGGCAAGAGGAAATACTGAGAGATGGCTAGCGCGCCCATCCCGAGTCCTTATGCTCAGTCAGTTGGCGTGATGCTGCCTGCGTTCACGCTCTGGTGGCGCGAAGTCGTGCGCTTTTACCGGCAGCGAGCTAGAGTCGCGGGAGTGATCCTCTCTCCGCTGCTTTTCTGGATCGTGATTGGCTCCGGCTTTGGGACTTCATTTCGATCCGGCGAGTCGGCCGGGCAGCAGCACTATCTCGATTATTTTTTCCCGGGCGCAATGGTGATGATCATCTTGTTCACCTCGATCTTCACTATGATGTCGGTAATAGAAGATCGCAACGAAGGCTTTCTGTTATCGGTGCTGGTCGCGCCGGTGCCACGTTCGGCGATTGTCCTCGGAAAAGTGCTGGGTGGGACCACTCTGGCCGCCATTCAAGGACTGATCTTTCTGGTATTTGCCCCACTCGTCGGAGTTCACCTGACACTCGGATCATTCGGACTGGTTGTACTAACCGTTTTCCTGGTCTCGTTTGCGCTGACCGCACTCGGCTTTGCCATCGCATGGCCTATGGATTCGACCCAGTCCTTTCACGCCATCATCAACCTGTTTCTGATACCGATGTGGTTGCTCTCGGGCGCGCTCTTCCCTTTCAACAAAGCTTCGAAATGGATTCAGGCGGTGATGCTAGTCAATCCGCTCACTTACGGTGTAGAGGCGCTGCGCACACTCATGTACCCGGATGCAACCCACCCGTTTACCCTGTCCGCTTCGATCATGACACTGCTCCTCTTCACACTGTTCATGTTCGGACTGGCCTTTGCTCTTGCGAATAGGAAGAGCAAGAGCGGACGTTAGTCTCTAAGAACTGTCATCCTGAGCGCGAAACGACAGTGTGCTTGCTGACCGTACTTTGCAGATATCGCTGCGCTGCGAGACGGTTCTCGATTCAATGCAGCATGGCTTCCGAATCGGATAGACTTGCCAAGCGACTAACAACAAGTGACGAACGATACATCACTCCTCATGGATTCTGCCACTCTCGACATTCTCGCCCTCGCTGCGCACCGTGACGATGTTGAGCAAACCTGTGGCGGCACTCTGCTCAAGATGGCCGAGCGTGGATATCGCACCGGCATCCTCGATCTTACGCAGGGCGAAATGGGCACGCGTGGCTCTGCCGAAGATCGTGCGCGCGAAGCTTCCGACGCTGCGCGGATTCTGAAAGTCTCATGGCGCGCTGCGCTCGACATTCCCGACGGCCGCGTGGAGAATACCTGGGAGAACCGGCTAAAGGTCGCGCGCGTAATTCGCCAGCAGCGGCCGAAAGTCTTGATTCTTCCCTACTGGCAAGGACGTCATCCCGATCACTACACCGCGTCGGTGCTGGGATACGAAGCGTGCTTTCTTGCCGGACTGGCGAAGCTCGATATCAAACATGCTCCGCCGGTCGTGGGGGAGAGTCCTTCATTCTATTCGTCCGGCGTTCTGGCGCCCGAGGGCGTGGGGCCACATCGCCCCTTCAAGATCATCTACGCAAGTCTGTATCACGATGTGCGTCCAACATTTGTGGTGGACATTACCGACCAGTTCGAGGGGCGCTTGGCGTCGCTGATGGCCTACAAGTCCCAGTTCAGCGACCAGCAGGCGGGCAGTGGCATCTTCCCGGCGCAGACCGAAATTCGCGCGCGCGTCGAATCCATGGCGCGTTTTTACGGAATGCTGGGTGGCGTCACCTATGCCGAGCCTTTTGTACAGAAGGAAGTCGGGCTGGTGGACGATATTGTGGCGATTCCGGTGAAATCGATTTAGCCCTCCGCCCCCTCGGTAAGGGATCGAGTTACCCCAACTGCACCTGCATATTCAACCTTCTACCGCACCCTTCAATACAGTTTTTCTTTGAAAAGACTTTGTAATCCTTTGTTTTCACAATAGATAAGCAATGTCACCCCGCTAGGAAGAAGATCTCGAAATAAAAGCTTGCATTTGATGTAGTGTTGTAGTTAACTACATCACTAGAGATTGGCCGCGACCTGATCACTCGCACCGCAATGAACAAGCTTAAGGAGAATCAACCATGAGATCCCTTCGTATTACGCTGTGCCTCGTTGGTCTGATGTCGTTTGGAACTGCGGCTTTCGCCCAGTCCGACGCGCAAAAGTCCTCTGTGGCTGCTGTGCCCTCGGAGGCACAGAAGTCCTTCACAACCATGAAAACCTTGGCGGGAGAGTGGGAAGGTCCCGTCAACGTCCCCGAAGTACCGGAGATGTCAAACGGCAAGCCGCTCCATGTCTCGATGCGCGTGACCTCCAGGGGGCATACGCTGGTCCACGAATTACAGGAATCGGGAACGCCGTTGGACGCAACCAAGTACGACCATCCCGTCACCATGCTTTACGTGGACGGCGAACAGCTCACGTTGATTCACTATTGCGACGCGGGAAACCGGCCGCGTATGACCGGCACGATGTCGCCCGACGGCAAGAAGGTCGAGTTCGAACTGAAGGACATCAGCGGGAGCACAGCGCAGCACATGCACCATTCGGTGTTCAACATCATCGACGCCAACCATCACACCGAGGATTGGACGTTCATGATGAATGACAAGCCGATCCACGCGCACTTCGACCTGCACCGGATCAATTGACCGATGCCCGATCCTTGTTAACGTTTACATGGAAAACCCAATGGACCGTGAATGGAACGACACTCAGCCGATTTACCGCCAGCTTCGCGACCGGGTCGTCGCGATGATTCTCGATGGCGTGCTCAAGGAAGGCGATCCCCTGCCCTCCGTGCGCAATGTTGCGGCTGAATATCGGGTCAACCCGCTCACGGTCCTGAAGGGCTATCAGCAATTAGTAGACGAGGGACTGGTCGAGTCCAGACGAGGTCTCGGCATGTTTATCAATGCGGGAGCACGCAGCACGTTGCTGCAAGGCGAACGGCAGAAATTTCTCGGCGAAGAGTGGCCTCGCATTCACGCAATCATTCAGCGGCTCGGTCTGAAAGCGGAAGAGCTCCTGAACGGGGCCAACAGCAAGTCGTCTGCGGATGACGCGTCCTCGAAACCCGCCGCGCCGAAATCTAAAACGAAAGAGGAGGAACGATGAAGCCATGGCTTGCATAGAAGCACGCGGCTTGCGGAAGGCTTTCGGTACAACCATCGCGTTGGACGGGGTCGATCTGCGCGTCGAAGAGGGCCGCATTCTTGGACTCATCGGTCCCAACGGCGCTGGTAAGACCACCGCGCTCAACGCAATTCTCGGCCTTACGCCTTACGAGGGAGAACTGAGGGTGCTCGGGCGCGATCCCTGGATGGAGCGCGATCAGCTCATGCGCGATGTCTGCTTCATTTCCGATGTGGCCGTGCTTCCGCGCTGGGCGCGCGTTTCGCAATTGCTCGACTACGTTGCCGGCGTGCATCCGAGATTCGATCGCGGCAAAGCGGAAGCTTTTCTTGCCAGGACCACGATCGGGCGTAACCGAAAAGTCCGTGAACTATCGAAGGGCATGGTCACCCAACTGCACCTCGCTCTCATCATGGCGATCGACGCGAGATTGCTGGTCCTCGACGAGCCGACGCTTGGCCTGGACATCCTGTACCGCAAGCAGTTCTACGATTCTCTTCTCAACGATTATTTCGATCGCAACCGCACTATCGTGGTGGCGACACACCAAGTGGAAGAGATCCAGCACGTGCTCACCGATCTCATGTTCATCAACCGGGGCCGCATCGTATTCAATTGCAGCATGGAAGAAGTCGAGTCGCGCTACATCGAAGTAATGGTGCGTCCCGAGCATGTCGCTACAGCACGCGCGCTCAAGCCGATGTATGAACGTCAAGGGTTCGGCCGCAGCATCCTGTTGTTTGATCTCAAGCTCAGTCATATCGATCGGCAGCAACTGGCGGCGCTGGGCGAGGTGCACACACCCAGCATCGCCGACGTGTTCGTTGCCGTGATGTCAAATCAAAACAGCGCGGCCCAGGGAGCGGCTATATGAATACTCCGTCGAACGCCATGCCTCACGATTTCGAAGCGCATCGAATCACAGCTGAGAATGTGTCCGCGACTCGGCCCCTGTACTGGTCGATCCGCCGCGAACTTTGGGAGAACCGTTTCATCTATATCGCGCCCCTGGCCGTCGCCGGCGTAGTTCTGTTCGCTTTCTCTGTCAGTGCCATTCTTGGTATCTGGGAGAGTGCGCTGAGGCTCCACTCGGCGCACGGCGGCGATGAGATCGCAACACCATATGACCTGGCGGCCGGTCTGATGATGCTCACCACTATTCTCGTGAGTGTCTTCTATTGTCTCGACGCCCTGCACGGCGAACGTCGCGATCGCAGCATCCTGTTCTGGAAGTCGCTGCCGGTTTCCGATGTCACCACAGTGCTTGCGAAGGCGAGCATCCCGCTTGTGGTTCTGCCGTTACTGGTGTGTGCGGTCATCGTCGCCGTGCAATGGATTATGTTGCTCGTGAGCAGCGCTGTCCTGCTGGTGAGGGGGCAGAGCGTGACAGCATTCTGGGCACAGCTGTCCTTCTTCCGGATGGCGATGGTGACTCTTTATCACCTTGTGACGGCCCACGCACTCTGGCCCTTTCCAGTCTATTGCTGGCTGCTTCTGGTATCGGGATGGGCGCGCCGCGCGACGTTTCTATGGGCCGCATTGCCGCTAATTGCGATTGCCGGCGTGGAGCAAATTGTTTTTCACACCTGGCATTTCGCCGAACTGGTGGGATCGCGCTTGATCGGCAACACGCCAACGCCAGGAAACATGTTCCCGACCGGCCCCATGACGCACATCACGCCAGGTATTTTCCTGACCAGCCCGGGCCTCTGGATCGGCTTCGCCGTTGCCGCGATATTTCTTGCTGCGGCGGTCCGGCTGCGACGTTATCAGGGACCGATCTGATTCTCCGGAGAAATTTTCGGGAAGGAGAAACAAGTATGAGTACAGCTGTTGCAACTTACCGTCCGAGTGAAGCGTCGCCGCGACTCAAGGCAAGAATTGCCGGTGCGCTTTATCTCGTCACGATACTGACAGGGATATTCGCGCAAGGCTTCGTTAGCCGCACTCTTGTTGTAGACGGCGACGCCGCAGCTACCGCGACCAACATCCTGACCCACAAGAGCTTGTTTGAGTTGGGTTTCACAGTCTACCTCATCGAGATGGCCTGCCAGATCGCCATCACAGCTCTCTTTTATGATCTGCTGAAGCCGGCGGGCAGGAGCATCTCTTTGATGGCGGCGTTCTTGGGACTTGCTGGTTGCATTATCAAGACACTTAGCCGCCTCTTTTACATTGCTCCTCTGTTCGTCCTGGGAGGCGCGCACTACCTGAATGTCTTTAGCCGGGAACAGTTACAGTCGCTAGCGCTTCTCTTTCTCAAGGTGAATGACCATGGCGCCGCGATCGCCTTGGTATTTTTTGGGTTCTACGCACTCTTAACGGGATACCTCATTCTCAAGTCAACCTTCCTGCCTCGCATCCTGGGAGTGTTGTCAGTACTTGGAGGTTTAGGTTGGCTGACCTTCCTGAATCAGCCGCTCGGATACCGTCTGTTTCCCTATGTCGCAATCCTGGGCCTGCTCGGCGCAGCCGCGCTGATCCTATGGCTGCTCGTGGTCGGCGTGAACGAACAACGATGGAAGGAACAAGCCAGGCTGATGGTTGTATACGAATCCTAGTGCGAGGCCACCTTCATACGGGATGCCGCTCATTGGGCAACAAATAGGAGCAGTCGGATGACATACTCACCCATTCTCATTGTTCATATCTGTGGGGGGATCGTCGGAGTTCTTTCCGGATCAGCCGCCTTGCTTGTTCGCAAGGGGTCTCGTCTGCATCGGAAAGCGGGCGTCGCATTTGTCATATCAATGATGACTATGGCCGCAGCCGGTGCGTATGTGGCATTAACGAAATCGCAGCCGCCTAATGTTATTGCCGGCGCCTTCACGTTCTACCTGGTTGCAACGGCGTGGTTGACGGTGACGCGCAAGGAGAAAGAAACGGGGCAACTCGAGTTTGGTTTGCTGCTGTTGGGATTGGCAGCAGGAATAGGCAGCCTGATCCTGGGGTGGCGAGCCGCGCATAACACCGACGGAGCACAAGCCGACGGTTTCGTCGCACCCTATTTTGCCTTTGGGATAGTGGCTGTACTTGCTGCCGCCGGAGACATTCGCATGCTCATTCGCGGCGGCGTCGCTGGCGCACAACGACTCGTGCGCCATCTGTGGCGAATGTGCATTGCTCTCTTCATCGCCGCTGGCTCCTTCTTCCTGGGAATGTCCAGCGATCCAGTGCTGCGGCGAACTGGATTACGCGCCAGGTTGTTCACGGACGCAGTTCGCAAAACACATCTTCCGGAAGTGCCGGTACTGATCATCGTCATCCTGACGATCTTCTGGGTGTGCCGGGTGATGTTCGCAAAGGCATACAAGAAGCCTGAAACTCGGCGGCCCACCGTATCACCGCCCGCCCTTGCAGAAGACCCGAGGATGGGCCACGCGTCGCTGATCCGGAGAGTAGGAGCCTAACCCCATACGCGCAACTAAGAATACTTCCGGGCAGCTCGTCATCTGTCCACAATGGGAGGCCAGAGCCCTACCGTTTAGCGTCGATCACGATTTGCTCCCGCCGAGCTTTATTTCTTCAAATCCGCGGTCCGGTTTAGCACTACTGTGACGGATTCGGAAGATGTTGTCGCCGTGTCAATAAGGAACCGCTTGCCATCGGGAGCAACGTCCCAACCGAGAATCTGCAAGCCGCCTTCATTGTGGCCGATCTGAGCTACAGGTACTTGGAACAAGGTTTTAGGAACGCTGGCCTTGAATATTGGTCCCCCGGAAACGTCCACAGCCATCAGTTTTCCATCGAGGGAAGAATAGAACAACTCCTTGCCATCCCGCCGCCATCGGGGCTGGCTACCACCATCGCGGGAGATCGGAATCTTGCTGCCGCCGTTCGGGGGCGCCGGGAAAGGTTGAATATAGATTTCGGATCTGCCGGACTCGTCCGAAGCATAAGCGATCCAGCGTGTGTCGGGAGAAAACCTGCCTTGTTCCTCGCTGAACGCCATATTTGCAAAAGGTGTGGCTGTGCCAGACGGTGTCCCATCAAGTGCCAGAGGCAAGACCCATAAATCGGAATGGGTTTGAGGATCCTGCTGAGTGTAGAGCAGGAAGCGCCCGTTGCGCGACCAATCGTCCGGGAACTTTTGGTCGCCAGTCACACTGACCAGCGCCTGTTCTTTTCCGGCGCCACTGGTAGTCTTCTGATAAATCCCGTTCCCGCCAGAGCGGACTGCAGCAAAGGCCACTCGGCTGCCGTCCGATGACCAGACCGGCGCGGAATCCGGGGCCAGATCAAATGTGAAGCGGGTGCTCACACCCCGAAGCAAATCAAGAAGCCAAATGCCCGTTTCACCGCCTGCCCTCGGGTCGATTTTCGACACGGCCAGGCGTTTTCCATCGGGCGACAATGCAAAATCGGTGTATGAAGAGGTTCCAGGCTGCTCCGCGTGGCCCAACTGTTTGCCCTGCCGGTCAAACCAGTTGAGTTGCGAAAGCCAACGCGCCGTTGGGCCAGCACTGTAGGCTACGACGCCGCTTGGCGACACGGAAAAGAATCCGGAAAGGTGAAAGCTCCCGACCCGTTCGGCAACCGGGATCGGATCGCCTTCCGGTTGTAGGCTCCTCTCATCGAATGCCTGGGCCAGCAATGTGCCCTCCCGAAGGAAAAGCACGCGTCCCATCTTGGGGTCCGCGGACGCCACATAGACCGCCATCTGCGATGTAGCGAGTATTCGCCTGGAGCTCTGTTGTTCGGGCTTAACATCGAGTGACCCGAGATAAATACCCGGATTCTCGGGTGCTCTCAGATAAAGAAAATGCCTCCCGTCCGGCAGGAAAGACGGAAACGTGTGAACTTCATTGCGCCCCTCCGTGCTCGTAAGCAAAGCGGCGACGCCGCCTGCAACCGGAACTTGCATAATGCCATTTCCCACGGTGCCGAAAATGATTGTGCCGTTTCGATTCCAGGCGCCGCCGATGACCGTGGTGAAGGTATCGCATATCTCTTGCGGAGGGCCGCCCGAAATTTCAATCTTCTTTAGCTTGCTTCCCGATTGAAATGCGATGAACCGGCTATCCGGGGACCAAAAGGTTGGGACAAGGATATTTTCCGTGCCGCGCAGCGGATGCGGCTCCAGTGAATCAAGTGCGCGAATCCAAACAAGGTTGCGCCCATCCGGACCTGGCGCCAGAAAAGCCAGTTGGCGACCGTCGGGTGACAGCATGAAGGTGAGACTGCCTGCAGGCAGTTGGATGTCGAATCGTACTGGCGTGGTCACCGGTGGCCTCTTGCCCCGAAACAAGAACGTGGTCAGCACAACAGTGACGCCCAGCAAGGCCGCAACGCTCCAGGCAAGCCATCGTGGACCTGCCTTCCGTTGGCCCGCAGGTGTGAAAATCCCAGTCTGTGCCCCCAATCCGGAGGTCCATGTCAATTCGAACGCAAGGTCACGGGCAGTTTGCCAGCGGTCCTCCGGGTTCTTGGCCAGGCAGCAGACGATCGCGTGATCCAATACCGGTGATGTCATTGGCTTCACGGAACGAATAGGCGCCGGTTCATTTTCGAGGATCGAAGCCGCCACGCTCAATTGGCTCTTCCCTTCGAAAGCTCGCTTTCCTGTCACCATTTCGTATAGCACCGCGCCCAATGAAAAAATGTCACTCCGTCCGTCCACTTCTTTTCCCTGTACTTGCTCCGGCGACATGTATTGAAACGTTCCGACAATCATTCCCTTTTCGGTGAGCGGCGAATTTGCGACGGGGCTGGACAGAGTCACGGTCAAACTTGAACTAGAGGACGCACTCGCAGTCAAAGACTTTGCCAGACCAAAGTCCATCAGTTTGACGCCAGTCTGGGTCAGCATGATGTTGCCCGGCTTCAGATCGCGCGCGATGGACCACGCCTCTTCGATGAGCCATTTCGAGCCCTGCGCAAATCTCAATTCCACACTTCAACACTTGATCAGGTGTAAGGGCTCCCCTGTCCAAGCGGCTGGCAAGAGTCTCTCCTTCCAGGTATTCCATCACCAGATAGTCGACTCCATCCTGGTGGCCCACATCGTGGAGAGTACAGATGTTGGGATGGTTCAAGGAGGAGATGGTGCGTGCTTCGTGGTCGAATCGCTCCTTGGCCTCAGGTCTTCAGAAAGGTTAGAGGGAAGAATCTTCACGGCGACGACGCGTTGGAGCCGTGTATCCAGCGCGCGATACACCTCGCCCATGCCACCAGCTCCGAGCGGTGATTGAATTTCGTAGGGTCCGAGTCTGGTACCAGAGGTGAGGGCCATCCGTGCGCGTCATTATATTCGGCAAACCGGAAGTTATCACCGAGAAAATGGCAGGGTCAACCGCTAGCCCCTCTTGCCTAAGTTAGCCCTTATGAGGCCCTAACCCGGGCTATCCGTTCGTGGCTACTCAGCAACCCTACAATATCGGCAGCCCTCATTCGTCTACAAGTGTAGGTGAAGGACACGGCAAGCGTGGTCTGGATAGCCGAGCGGATGGCACTCGAACAGGACCAGCGGATCTCCGACGTGGTCAAGCGGGAGCAGTCCCGGTTGCGCAACTTCATTCGCCGGCGTGTGCCCGATCCTCGCGATGCTGAAGACATTCTGCAGGACGTTTTCTATGAACTGTTGGAAGCGAACCGCCTGCTGATGCCGATCGAACACGTCACGGGCTGGCTGTTTCGCGTGGCACGCAATCGCATCACCGATCTTTTTCGCAAGAAGAAGCCGGAGAGTTTCAGCGATGCCGCCGCCCCGAACGATGATGATGCGGACCAATTCCTGCGTTTCGAAGACCTGTTACCTTCGCCCGAGGCCGGGCCGGAAGCTCTTTATGCTCGCAACGTGCTTCTTGATGAACTCGAGTTGGCGCTCGAAGAGTTGCCGGAAGAGCAGCGCGAAGTGTTTGTCGCTCACGAATTGGAAGGACGCAGTTTCAAGGAAATGGCCGCAGAGACCGGCGTCAGCGTGAATACGCTGCTCTCCCGCAAACGCTATGCGGTGCTGCATCTGCGCGAGCGATTGCAAAGCATCTACGACGAATTCATGAAAGCGTGAGGAACTTAAACATGACAAGAAAATGGAAGAAAATGATTGTCATCGCGCCACTGGCGATCCTGGGGATGCTGCTATTTATCGGCATCGGCGGCGAACTGGTGCGGCAACTTTGGAATTGGGTGCTGCCGCCGCTTTTCGGCTGGCGCCTGATCACTTTCTGGCAAGCGCTTGCATTGCTGGCTCTGTGCCGGATCCTCTTCGGCGGACTTGGATTGCGCGGTCACGGCCGCTCTAACTTCCGTCGTCGTATGGAAGGGCGCTGTGGGAACATGACGCCTGAGGAGAGAGAAAAATTCCGGCAAGCCATGCGCGAGCGTTGGGGCTTCGGTCCACCCACCGGCGAGAACACGGGACACTGAAAGCGGCGCCAGGCGAGATTACCAGAAGCGAAGCGACTTTACTTCTTCGAGGCTACTGAAGTGAAATCCGCAGGATCAATCTCGAGTCTGATTCCGCGCGGCGGATGATCGGGTGATGCCTCGATCAACGGCAGCTTATCCGCTTTACGCTCCGAGAGCTCTCTCAATACACAAGCAGCAGGTTCGTCAGAGTTCGTGGCAAAGGTCTGTTTCAATGTACCGTTCGGCGTGAAGCCAAGATACAGGTCGAACTGCTTCGCATCGCCATGATTCTCTCTTAGACATTTTTGCGTCCAGACTGCGATTCGTTCTTTCCATGCGGTTCTAAAAGTTACATCGCTGTCGTACTTGGTATTTCCATCATCACTTTCGGTCTTCGAGAGCGGCGTTACTGAGGGCGACCATTGCGACGCCCATTTCCGCGACGATTCAAAGCGTTGCCGCGACTGCCATACTTCCTCACTCCATTGATCACCGATTCGGGCAAAGAGTCGGTCGGCTACCATGGCTTCCCGATTCTTGATGGCCGCGCGAGCTAGTAGATTAAAAGCCTCGAAGGAAGTCCCGTGTCGCTTCTTGAGGGCTTCAAACCCGCGTTGGATTCGCGGCCACGAAAATCCTAACTCCTGATCTTCGTTGCATCCGCAGGTCATCCGTGCTGCCGTCTGGAAATAAAGAATGTCGCCGGAATCGCCGCCAACACGGTCGGACGCCTCTTGGAGAAATTTGGCCGCTGCTCCAACTTCTCCGCCCCATTTGGGGAGAATCGTTGTGGCGTAGCCTCGATAATACTGATAGTACTCAGGCTCGAACTTAACCGCTTGATCAAACAATGCTCGCCGGTCATCATCACTCCAGCCCTGCGCGAGCGCGATGTCTTGCATCACGGCATACCACTCCGGACATTTCACGGGCAAGTCCGAAGCGGCGTCCAATATTCTTTTCGCCTCAGCCATATACTCGCCGAACAGCTTCCACCCGCTGGCGCTGACGGTATTGCCCATTCCGTTGCCGCGCGCATACCATGCATAGCTGGTCATTGCCTCAGCCAGCGCGACTCGAGCTGTGATTGATTTGGGTCTCGCTAAAGGCCACTTACGGAGCTCTCTCAGGTAGAGTTTCCAGTCTTCCTCGGTAGCATGCACTGGAGATATGACTGGCGAAGCCAGACCGGAATAAATGACATCCAGCTTCCATATCCCTTCTGGAAGTTGCTCCTTCTTGGATCGAAAGCGCTCCGCTAAACAATCGAGTTCATCGTACTTTTTGTGTGTGAGCAACCGCGCTGCTGTCTCTTCATAAGCGCGTACAAGACCCGTGTCGGATGGGCCACTGAGCTCCAAAGTTGCCGTGTATTTATTCGCAGGGAAACAGCTATGACGTTGCGTGCCTTGGCCTACCGCATTAACGGTCCCGCACCCGATAGCCAAGAGCGTGGCTACTGTGATGGCGCGGAATCCTGAACGCATACTTGAAATTCGGGGCAAGAGTTCCAATGTATGTTGTGAAAACGTAGTCATGGTCGATATCTCGGGAAGCTCCACGAGATATCGTAGAACCGGCGGATATATCGGCCAAGGTTACGTCCGTACAGTCGCAAACGATCGAGAACCGTCAGTAACCGATTCATCTGTGTACTTTGCGGATATGTGGGACGCGCGGCTGCTTTCTCCGACCAACGGATTGTGAGCCAGACGTTGAACCATAGTTAAAGCGGTGGAAAAAGTTAAAGCGGTGGAAAACAAATCCGTAGGCTGTGTTACCTTTATCGCCGCTGGCATCTCCTGCGAAGAGGAATACGCTTGCGCCACACTCAAATCGCTTTACTGCTCGTTCTCGGGAGTTTCACTCTTGCTCAGGACGCCGCCGTCGATCCTTCAGTCGCCCCGCCACCGCACGCTCATGAAATTCATCTCAAGCATGTTCTCGTGATCAGTCAAACCAAGGGGTGGGAGCACGATTCTATTCCGGATGCGATGGCTGCCATCTACAACATGGGCCGCGACAGCGGTCTGTGGGATGTCACCCTGCGCACCGACACCGAACTTCTTACCAAGAAGCCGCTGGAGAAGAATGCTAAGAATCTCGATTACTTCGATGCGCTGGTGTTTGTAAGCACCACCGGCGAGCTCGACCTGGACGACAGCCAGAAGAAAGACATGCTGTCGTTCATCAAAGACGACGGCAAGGGTTTCGTGGGAGTCCACGCCGCCCTCGACACCAACTACAAATGGCCGGAATACTCCCAGATGATCGGCGGATGGTTTGACCAGCATCCCTGGTCCACATTCAACGCTCCAATCATCAATGAAGACCCGGCCTTCCCAGCGGTTCGGCACTTTCCGAAGGCGTTCGTTAAATACGACGAAATCTACCAGGCCAAGGAATGGTCGCGCGACAAAGTCAACGTCCTGCTTAGTCTTGATGCGACGAAACTCAACTACGCGAACCCTCGCGTCCACAGAGCTGACCACGATTTCGCGGTTGCCTGGGACAAAATGTACGGCAAAGGGCGCGTTTTCTATTCGACCCTCGGCCACACTCAGGAGGCCTGGAGCGATCCCGACATTCGCAAGATGTATTTTGAAGCAATCAAGTGGGTGCTGGGCATGACGGAAGGCAGTACGGCTCCTCATGCACGACGATAAGAGTCCCAGATCAAAACCGGCCCCGCCAACCAATAGTACAATTCCGCTGGACAGCATTTCATGCCGACCCAGTCACACAGCATCGGCGAGACTCTTCCTGGCCGCTACTACACTGACCCAGCGATCTTTGCGGAGGAACTGGAACGCTTCTTCTGTCAAAGTTGGTTCTGCGCGGGCCGCGCCGATCAAATTCCTGCTCCGGGCGATTTCTTCATTCGCCAGATTGCCAACGAAAGCATCATCGTCAACCGCGACCAGAACGGATCAGTTCGTGCGTTTTACAACGTTTGCCGCCACCGCGGCACGCGTATTTGCACGGTTGCGGAAGGCAAGTTCCCTGGACGTATCCAGTGCCCTTATCACGGCTGGACTTACGGCCTCGACGGCAGGCTCATAGGTGCGCCACACATGGAGAACCTTCCGCGCGAAGATTATCCTCTGAACCCGGTCCAGTGCGATTCGTGGGACGGGCATCTTTTCATCTGTCTCGATCCCCACGCGTCGCCGCTCTCCGCCCAGTTGGAAGACCTGACGCAAAAATTCGCTGATTGGACGATGCAGGAACTGCGCTTCCACCAACGCCGCAGCTATGACGTGCCTGCGAACTGGAAATTCATCGTACAGAATTACAACGAGTGCTTGCATTGCCCGGTTCTACATCCCACACTGAACCGGTTGACCGACTATCTAAGCGGGGAGAACTGCGATCCTCACCGGGCCTACATTGGCGGATCGATGGGATTCAAAGCGGGCGTGGAAACCATGAGTCTCGACGGCAAGCTGTGTCGCGACTATCTGC
Source organism: Acidobacteriota bacterium (assembly GCA_003225495.1). Lineage (GTDB taxonomy): Bacteria > Acidobacteriota > Terriglobia > Terriglobales > Acidobacteriaceae > Acidiflorens. The sequence continues at coordinate 17,639 of QIAJ01000130.1, read as the reverse complement.
CCGGCCTCAGCAAGTCGCAGCGAAACGAAGTGCACTACTATTCGATTTTCCCAAATCTTTTTCTGAGTTTGCATCCCGACTACATGATGACTCACACCCTCTGGCCGCGCGCAGTGGACCGCACGGAGATCATTTGCGAATGGCACTTCCATCCCAGCCAGATGGCAAAGCCGGACTTTCGGGCCGATGACGCCGTGGCGTTCTGGGACCTGACAAACAAAGAAGATTGGCGCATCTCAGAACTATCGCAGGCAGGAGTCAAATCGCGCGCCTACAAGCCCGGACCGTATTCAGCGCGCGAGAGCTTGCCACACGCCTTTGATCGCATGATTTTACAACGCGAACACGAAGCGAAGAATAAATGAGATTCGCATGCCCGATTTCTGGCGGGCGGAGTCACCCGCTCACTTTTCCATGTCTACCAGCCGTCCGATAAATCCCCAGCCTCCGCCGAGTTCGCTGACTGCCAGCGTCAGGTCATTACTTCCCTTCTTCAGTGGCAAGTACACGGCGTCATTCTCCGCGTTTACGATGCCTAGAAATCCCGGGTCGCGAAAGTTCTGGGCGCTTCGGCCGCGGAAGAGTATCTGTCCATTCAGGAATACACTGACTTCGTCGCTGTAGCCGAGATAGAGTTTCTTCATCTGGTCGCGGTCCGATTTGATCGCGGTCTGCGCGTACACAACCTTCGTTCCCGGCTGCGGATCCAGACGCTTCGAAAAGTCAGTGGCGAATGTGACGTTCAAATGTGGGGCCTGGTAATAACGATAAAGGACTACAAAACCCGGTGCCTCCGCTTCCACATCCTGCCACTTCATGGCACTGCTTTCCGATTTCGAAAGCGGCTGTTCGAGATTCCGGGCCAGGGCGTCGTAAACTGGAGAAACCTTCCACTTCGTCAAAGTTCCGGGTGGCATCGGCGGCAGATGCCGCTCCCAGGGCGCATCGGGCGTGATTGTCGCTTCGAAATTAGAAAAATAGGTTGCGCCCGTCAAGACATACAGCGCCACCTCACCTTTTTGCACTCCACTCTTCAAATCGTTCATCGCGAGCGCAGGCTTGTCCATGTCTTTGACATAGAGTTTGGCCTGTGCGCCCACTACTTCCAGTCGCAGGTGGAACCACTCATCTTTCGGGATATCCACCGCGCCCGTAAAGCCCGGCCCGTTGTAAATTTGCCAGTTCGCGCCGGTGTTGAGGACGGGCGTGTATTGCATCGCGTCCGGTAGACGGGACTTATGCTGACGCAAATAGACCCACTCGGCATTCGCCCCGTCGTTGGCGACTCGAAACTGAATCCCGAAGAAGCCGCGTTTCGCTGGGGTTGCGATGTCCACATCGATTACGCCGTCGCGCATTTCAAAATCTTTCAGCACCGCAGCGGCTCCATCCAGCAACAGGCACTTGCGGCCCTGATATTCGGTCACCTTGGCCTCTTGCAGATCCCATCGCGGAGAGTCCGGAGGAACAGAGATCGACTGCCCGGTCTGAGAATACGCTGCAGACGGAATCAGAAAAGCAACAATAAACACACAAATCGCGGGATGTCGAAGCATAGGTTGGCGTCTTGACACTCGAACATGTAGACGACTTCGCCAAAGAATCGATAGCAGCGTGCGCGACGAATTGATTGTCGCCACCTACTGCAGTCGCCACGATTGTCTGCGGCAACGCGTGCCTGGTGGGCATTTCAGAGCTATGTGCCCGATCTTTCCTGGAGTTCCCCGAGTGGTTGAAAACCACCACTGATGGCCGAAGTCGGCCAGTCTGCACACCCGCGCCCGTTAGCGGCCGGACCCACTTTTGGAAGTAAAGGAGTTGCAGGGCCGGCGGAGTCGCACATGTGGCAAGGCAACTGCAGTCCCACTCCCTCAAGACTCCCTCTGTAGCAGCTGATTTTCCCGGTCAGGTGGGCATGAATCGCAACGCTTTGGTGTCCGTCTTCTCGTTCGGATTTCTGTCCGTTCTTTCCAGCGCGCAAGGTAATTTTCTTCCCGGTGCCGCGCGCGTCAGCGTGCTTCAGGGAGAGGTATCAGCGCAGCGCGGGGATACCGGCGACTGGTCGGCCGCAGCCTTGAATCAACCCCTGGTTAATGGTGACAGGATCTCCACCGGAAAAAGTTCCCGTACTGAACTCCAACTCGATCACGCGAACATCCTTCGCCTCAGTGAGAATGCACATGCGAAGATCACGACCCTGCAGTCAACCCAGACCGGGCGCTCGCAGATTCAGGTTCAGATCGGACAAGGAAACGCATACTACTCCATCTTCAGGGAATCCCAGGGAGAAGTTGAAATCGACACACCGAATGCCGCCATACGTCCCACGTCGAAGGAGGGCGTCTATCGTATCGAGGTAAGTGGTTTTGATACTCAAGTGATCGTGCGGTCCGGCTCGGCGGAGATCTCTACTCCCCAGGGCACCACCCGTGTGGAGATGGGTGAAGCCGAGACGGTCCGCGGTACCACGGATTACGCGGGAAACGTACTGGGTGGCGCGCCTTCGATGGACAGTTGGGATTCCTGGAACGATGCACGTGACGCCGTAATCCGTAACGCTCAATCGTGGAATTATACGAACCGGTATTACGTTGGAAGCGAAGACCTTGATACATCAGGACGATGGGTGACCGTCCCGGAGTATGGCCGGGTGTGGGCGCCAACTGTCGCCAGCAATTGGTCGCCCTATCGCGCGGGCCGCTGGGTCTGGGAACCTTACTGGCGCTGGACATGGGTTTCACATGAACCATGGGGTTGGACGCCTTACCACTACGGACGCTGGTTTCTTTATGGAAAATCATGGGTGTGGTGGCCGGGACGGGTGGAAAGCGAAGGCAACGATCGGCCCGACTGGGCGCCGGCCTATGTCTCATTCTTCGGACTAGGCGGGCGCCGGGGAAATTCCGTCGGATTCGGATCCGTCGGCTGGCTGCCGATCGGTCCCGGAGATTCCTTCTATCCCTGGTATGGACCAACTGGTTCGCAATTGGATACAGCCCAGGTTACCGACACAGGCAGCCCGCACATCGGTCGCGGCAAAGACGGCGTCGCTCCGTTGCGCAACGATGAACTTTTCTCGAATGTAGAACTCGCTGGTTCGGACGAACGTCTCCGAAAAGCCATCTCGGCGCTTTCCAGTGATCGCTTCGGTACAAAGCATTCTGGGGCAAAGGGCGTTAGCGGCCGTGCTTTTCGCGATGCGCGCCTCATCACCGGCAATCTGCCGATTGTCCCTACGCGCGAAACGCTTTCAGCGACCAATCGTGCGGCGAACCCTCCTACGATGATCAGCAGCACGCGGCCGCAGCGATTTTTCATGATGCGACAGCCGGCGGCAGCGACGGCGCAGTCCTTTGATGAGATGGCTGCGCAGATACAGCAGGGCGTAGCGATGGAAGGTCAGTTGGTTCCGGCTCGCGCGGTGACACAGATGGAGTCTACTGTCACGCCGCAACCGATGCCCTTAGAGCATGGAGTCGAAAGAACATCCGTGCCGGCTAGAGATACAGATGAAGAAATGGCTCCCCGATCATTGCCGCGGCCGAGCCGGAGTTTGCGTGTCACAGAGGCGGCGAGGATTCCCCGACCAAGCTCGAGGCCAGCACGACGAACGCCAACGCTGGAACGTTCGTCTCGCGCAGCAACAGCGCGAGTGACGTCCAAGTCGGCCAGCGCGCCCCGTATCGCGGCGTTGTCACGAGTTCCGACATCGACATGGACGCGCCGCAACTCCAGTGCTCCGCATGAGACCCGAGGGTCAACAACTCGGGTTGCACAAAGTTATATCGAGTCGGCGAACCGGCAATTGGATAAGGGTAACTACTCGGCAGCGATCGCTAACTACAAGCGCGCATCTCAGGTCGACAAAAACAGCAATGCTGCCAGAACTCGTCTCGAACGCGCCCGCCGGGCGATGCAAGCGGAAAGAGATATCATAGCGAGCCGGAGATAAGAGAATGCGTACACCAATGGTAGTCCTTGGCATATTGCTATTCTCCCAAACCACTCTCGGTCGCCGATGTCGAACACGGTCTCACGTCCGCCGTGCCGAATGCACGTATGGCTGCGTTGATAAAACAATATGGAGTTGATTTCGAGTTGACTCGCGGTCTGGAGGACAAACTTCGAAACTCGGGAGCGAACGATAGCCTTATTCGCCAGATTCGTCATTCCCGCATTCGGATCGAGGCGCGATCAGTAGGACTGACTCCACACGTTGCCGTTGAGCACCCCCACCACCCGACGAATACAGTCCGCACGCCAGCTCATATTGACACGAAGGAACTACTTTCGCAGGCTGACAAGTACCGGGCTGGCGCCTCACGAAGCGAGACGAAAGCGGCCCAGCTCTATCGCAAAGCTGCCGAAATGGGCAACGCAGAAGCGCAGACGAAATTTGCCGAAGCTCTGTTCGACGGTCGAGGGGTGCCGCGCGATCCCGCTGCGTCGCGAGTGTGGTTAGAGAAAGCCGCGCGTCAAGGCAACGCTCGAGCCCAATGTGAACTGGGCGTGATGCTGACCAGTGGTTTGAATACCGCGCCCGATCGCGCGAATGGGTTGCACTACCTTCAGGCAGCCGCACGGCAGGGCGATGCCTATGCTGAGGACTATCTGGGTCAGCTCTCGGAAACCGGTTTGGTCGGCGACCCGAGTTCAAGCGAAGCTTATATGCACTACCTCAAGGCCGCTGAGATGGGCTCGGCTTGGGGGACGTACAACGTTGCCAGAATGAACGAACATGGTATCGGCGTGTACCAGAATCCCACCGAGGCGTTGCGCTGGTACATGAAAACCGCATCCATGCGAAATAAGGATCTGCCGGGCCAATGGAGTGATCTTCGCTCCGAAGCTGGAGCCATAGTCGCTGCCAATTTCCGAATCGGGGACATGTATGCAGGCGGTATCGGCGTCCCCGCGGACAATCGCGAGGCAGAAAAGTGGTACCAGCATGGCGTGGATATGGCAACCACCGGCGCACGTTCAGAGTGGTTAACGGCGCAGGTTTATCTCGGGAATGCTTATCTCCAATCGAAAGGCGTCCCGCTTGACTACGCCGAAGCGATGCACTGGATGAAAACAGCGGCGGAAAATGGAAACCGCCAAGCACAAGTGAATCTCGGCACCATGTATCGCGACGGGCAAGGCACAACCCAAAGTTACGGCGAAGCGATGTATTGGTATCGCAAGGCGACCGACCAGGGATCTGCGGTGGCGGAGTGGATGGTCGGTCGTCTTTACTTTGACGGAAAAGGCGTAACCCGCGACTTCAATCAAGCAGCTACCTGGTTTCGCAAAGCCGCTGCCGAGGGTGTCCCGGCGGCGCAGTGGGATCTCGGCATGATGTATTACCACGGCTACGGTGTTTCGAAAGATCTTGAGGCAGCGCGAACGTGGATGCAAAAGGCTGCCGCCAGAGGCTACGAACCGGCAAAAGAGATGCTGGCAAAAACCTGATGTGCGGGAGATTCCAACTGCGAGGTCGCTGCTGATCGATTGACATGCATCTGGCTTTTCAATAGGGTTTGAACCCAATGACCCGAAGCCAGCAACCTGCATTGACACTTTTTGCCATTGGAATGATCGGCCTCGGCGTTCTGGCGCTGATCTATGGCGATTTCGCGATGGTGTGGCAGCCTGTCGCTCCCTGGATCCCAGGCCGGACGGCTCTCGCCTATGCTTCCGGCGTCATCATGCTGCTGGGAGGAATCGGATTGCTTTTCGCACCAACGGCAGCGTGGGCGGCTCGCATCCTGTTTCCTTATCTCATCGTCTGGCTCCTGTTGAAAGTGCCTGCGCTCGTGGTAGCGCCGAAGATGGAAGCAGTTTGGCTCGGCGTTGGTGAAATTGCTGTTCTGCTGACCGGAGGCTGGGTCTTGTTTGCCAGACTGGCGGGGATGCAAAAGGAGTCATTCGTCGCAGGCGAGAATGGCGTTCGCCTGGCACGGATCCTGTTCGCTGTTTCTCTTTTACCGATCGGACTCTCACATATCGTTTATGTAAAAGAGACTACAGCATTGGTACCAGCGTGGCTTCCCTACCGCGGCGGCTGGGCCTACCTTACCGGCGTCGGACAGATGGCCAGTGGTCTCGGTGTGCTGTTCTCGATATTGCCCCGGATGGCCGCCTACGCGGAAGCAGGCATGATCAGCCTATTTACTCTTCTCGTATGGATACCTGCAATTGCGGCCGCACCGAAGACGCGGCTGCCATGGACGGCATTTTTCATTTCATGGGCGATTGCGTCTGCCGCATGGGTGGTAGCTCGAACCATCACATCGAAACCGACTTCCAAGCTGCATTCGTGACCGCCGCTACTGACGGCATTCGCCCTGAAAAACAACAGTCCTGGCATCTCGAACATGAGCTGCAGCATTTTCCAGATTAGAACCACGATTGTTTTGCACGGTTGACATAGCGCAAATTCAGTAGAGGCCCGTCGTAACTTTCCTGGAGAATCGACATCTGATTGCCTAAGCGAATAGGAGAATTGGAAATGAAGGGTAAGACGGTACTCGTTACGGGAGCCAACGGCGGCCTCGGACTATTCGTGACGCAGGCCTTTCTCGATGCCGGGGCAACGGTCGTCGGCACCTCTCGAAAAATTCAATCCTCGGTTTTCAAGAGCGCAGCTTTTGCAGCAATAGCGGCTGACATTTCAACTCCTGAAGGCGCCAAAGGTCTGCTCGATCAGGTTATCGCGAGATTTGGACGCATCGATGTCCTGGCCCATACTGTCGGCGCATTCACTGGGGGGGAATCCATCGCTGACACGGACGGCGCTACGTTTCGCAAGATGTCGTTTTATCTTCTTCGAGCCGTGATACCGGGGATGCGCAAGACGGGAAACGGCCGCATTGTCGCTATCGGCAGTCGGGCAGCGATGGATCCTGGTCCGGGCGTTGGCGCATACAGCGCTTCCAAGGCTGCACTGGTTTCGCTCATCAGAACGGTGGCTGCCGAGAACAAGGATGCCGGAATAACAGCCAACGTCATTTTGCCCGGCACGATCGACACACCTGCGAACCGCAGGGCGATTCCGAATGCCGACGTAAGCAAGTGGGTGAAGCCCGCCAATATCGCGAGCCTGGTCGTGTGGCTCGCCGGCGAAGCCGGGATAGATGTGAACGGCGCTGTCATCCCCGTCTACGGCAAAGATGTTTGATCCTGACCAAGACATTCGCCTACGCCCTAAAGCAGGTGATCAGGATTTCCGGTAGCGTGGCTACCCATTTCGGCAGTCATTAGCGCCTTTGCTAGACGCGGCAAGAGCTACTTTACTACATTGGGCCTGAGCCCCTTCACGTCCTCCACATACGCGCGCAGCACTTCCGCCACGCTCCAGGCCTGTGCGATGCATCCGCGAGGACGATGGGGCGCATCGCCATCAAAGATCTCCGAGATATGCCCTAGCCCGCCATCAGAAAGGTGATCGTGCAGCGGTTTCAGCCACTCACCTGACTGTGCTCGTGCTGGTTCTCTGCCCCCATTGACCTTAACGTATGCAGTGATAAAGGGCCCGATCAGCCATGGCCACACTGCTCCCTGGTGATATGCGCTATCGCGCTCGGCGGGTCCGCCGATGTAGCGCCCGCGATATTGCGGATCGCTCGGGGCGAGACTGCGGAGACCATACGGCGTCAGCAGGTGTTTCTCAACTTTTGCGACTACGCTCTTCGCCCGGTCTGGCGACAGCATGCTATGGACAAGGCTGACAGCAAAGATCTGATTGGGCCGGATGGCAGTATCGGGCGAGCCCTCGTTCACCACGTCGTACAGACAAGCATCCTTCTCGTTCCAGAAAAGGCGATTGAAACTGCAACTGGCGACGATTGCGATCCCGCGATAGCGCTTCTGATCGGCCTCGTCTCCAAACCTGCCAGCCAGGTCCTGCATGACGCAGAGAGCGTTGTACCAGAGCGCTTGAATCTCCACCGGCTTACCGCGACGGGGCGTGACGACCCAGTCGCCGACTTTGGCATCCATCCATGTAAGTTGCACGTCCAGTTCGCCCGATGTCAGCAAGCCGTTCGAATCAACTTTGATCGCATAGCGTGTGCCACGCGTGTGCCAGTCAATGATGTCGGCGAACACGGGATAGAGTTCGGCGCGTACAAAATCCACGTCGCCGGAGTATTCCAGGAATGCGCGAGCGGCCTCAAAGAACCAAAGCGTGGCGTCAACCGTGCTGTATTCCGGAGCCTCGCTTCCGTCGGGGAACCGATTCGGCAGCATGCCCTGATTCACGCTTTTTGCAAATGTGCGGAGAATGCTGCGCGCCAACTCATGTTTGCCGGTGAGTAGGGTCAACCCGGGCAAGGCGATCATCGTGTCGCGACCCCAATCGCTGAACCAGTGGTAGCCGGCGATGACGGTCTTCCCATCTCCGCGGGAGACGATGTACTGTTCGGCCGAAGCAGCCAGTTTCTCGGCAAAACTGTCCGATACTGGCGACGAAGCAACTGCACTCCGGCGCCGTGTAATTGCGGCATGACGGTATTCGGTGGCGTTCGCAACCTCACGTTTTTCGGTGGAAGCGATTACCGACGCTTGCCGGCCGAAATGCAAGTCGAATCGCAGAACAAACGGATTAAAGAGGTCTTCTGAGAAATCCAGCCCACGTTCGCGTTCGGCATCGTATTCAAAATTACGGTACCAATCGCCCGTTTGATTTAGCTCGGCGGCATTGTGAGCGAGGTGCAGCGAAGGTAGCCCCTCATAAGGAGTAATGCTTGCCAGCCCCGGTTTCTCGTCGATGGCGGTACGGATCGCTCCGTTCTCATGAGTCGTACTGTGATAGTCGCGGAAGGCGATCAGCGGTCGGACCTCCAAAGCAAGATGGTTTGGGGATTCGGGATGGTTAATCTTTTTTAGCTCATACTGAACCACGGTGCTGTTCTCGCCGTGGACCATGAGCACCGTCTTCTCAATCTCAATTCCCTTAACTTCATACGTGAATATGGGAAATGGGTCGAGCCGAAATTGTTTCAGATAACGAAAGCCCTGCGGGTGGATCGCGCCGGGATAACGATTGGCGGCAAGATCAAACGACTGTCCGTCAATGAAGAGAGTTTCTTCCAACTTGGAGAGCATGACCAGCCGGCCAACAGGAGGTTTCATGGCCGCCACGAGCAAACCGTGATATCGGCGAGTGTTAAGTCCAATAATTGTCGAGGACGCGAAGCCGCCGAGTCCATTGGTTTCCAACCATTCCCGACGGAGAGCTATTTCCAGATCGCCGCACACTTCCTGTTTGAACTGAATCACAACAGTTCCTTGTTATTCCGTTAGCTGCTAAGGGACCGAGCAGTCGATAAAAACCCTATCACGCGGCGCCTTGCTGCTCTGGTTTGGAGGAAGCATGATGGCATCGATGTGCTCCAGCCACATCTCCTGAACAACAACCTGTTCCCTGCCCAAAAGTGTGATCCATGGAGCGCTAGCGGTCATATATGGTAGTGAGGGATCGAAGCTTCGTGGCCAAGGCATCTGTCAGAACCCCGCTGCGGCATCGCCACTTCCAATTGCCCTTTGTTGTGCCGGGAAGATTCATCCGCGCGTCGCCACCGAGGCCTAGTACATCTTGGAGAGGGACAATAGCCACATCGGCAACGGACGATAGCACGGCGCGGATCATGACCCAGTTGATGTCGCTGTCTTTTCGCAAGTCGAGGTAGGCGCGAGCGAACTCGTGCTCCTTTCGGACATCTTCAGGCGTACGCGTGCTGTCAGTATCGCCGGAACTCAACCACCAACCTACGGTGGTGTCGTTATCGTGGCCGCCGGTGTAAGCCACGAGATCGCGGCTGTAGTTATGCGGACGAAATGACGGGCCTTGAGGATCAGTGCCAAATGCAAACTGCAACAAGCTCATGCCGGGAAGTCCAAATTGCCGGCGCAGTTTTTCCACTGCCGGAGTGATCACACCAAGATTTTCGGCAACGATCGGGAGTTCTCCAACGGCATTCTGTAGAGCAGAGAGAAACTCTTCGCCGGGACCTTTCATCCAATGGCCGTTGGCGGCGGTTGTATCGCCGGCGGGTATCTCCCAGTAGGCTTCGAATCCGCGGAAGTGATCGAGGCGAACCAGGTCGAATAGTTTCAGAGACGCCCGGAGACGCTCGATCCACCATCTATAGCCATCCGCGGCAAGTGTGTCCCAACGATAAATGGGATTTCCCCACAGCTGGCCCGTAGCACTGAAGTAGTCGGGGGGAACTCCGGACACCACGGTCGGAAGGCCGCGGTCGTTGAGCTGAAACAAGTCCGAATGAGCCCAGACATCGGAGCTATCGTGAGCGACATAGATCGGGATATCCCCCATGATGCTAATGTCGCGCTTCTGGCAGTAGGCCTTGAGATGTTCCCACTGTCGAAAGAACTCAAACTGCCAGTACTTGTGCGCCTGTATCCCAGGCGCGAGTTTCGCGATCCATTCCTGGATTGCTAGGGGATCGCGGCGGCGAATCGGGGGGTCCCAAGTAGCCCAGGTGTTGTCCGGATGGACATCTTTGCAGGCCATGAAGAGCGCGTAGTCGTCGAGCCACGAACTGCAGTTTTCACAGAAGCGCTCGAAGGAGGCGCGATCGGCGTGCGAGGCATCTGCAAAAAACACTTGCGCTGCGCGACGCAGAACTCGAGTTTTAAAGGAGATGACAGAGGCGTAGTCAACGGAGTCTTCGGAAAAGGGCGCGGTGGCGAGATCGGTCGGCTGGAGTATGCCCGCTTCCTGCAGGCGCTCAAAGCTGAGCAGGAGATGATTTCCGGCGAAGGCCGAAAAGCACTGATAAGGAGAGTCCGCGTACCCGGTGGGATTCAGGGGCAGGACCTGCCACAACTTCTGCCCCGCGGACGCAAGAAAGTCGGCGAATTCGTAGGCGCGTGGGCCGAGGTCGCCCACGCCATGCCTGCTCGGTAGGGACGTAATGTGGAGCAGGATTCCGCTGGATCGCGGGAATTTCATTGTGGTTACGATACGCACCCAACAAGGTTCAGGCAAGATTAGATCCTTCGTGGTGGCACCGAGGATTCGAATTTGTCACCTGAAGGCGGATTGCAGTCCGCGTTGTTATTCTATTGACGCCGGCACCCGCTGAGTTCGGAAGGAGCACGTTTGCCATTGGAGCGCCAATCGGGTTGGTACAAGGACGCGATCATCTATCAGATCCATGTCCGCACTTTTAATGACAGCAATGGCGACGGGATCGGCGACTTTCAGGGCCTCGCTCAAAGGCTGGACTACGTTCAAGAACTGGGCGTCAGTGCAATCTGGCTGATGCCGTTTTTTCCCTCTCCCCTGCGGGACGACGGCTACGACATCTCCGATTACAGATCGATTCATCCGAACTACGGAACTCTGGAAGACTTCAAGATCTTCCTTGAGAGTGCCCATGACCGTGGCATCCGGGTGATTGTTGAACTGGTGGCGAACCATACTTCCGATCAACATCCCTGGTTCCTGGAGTCCCGAAGTTCTCAAGACAATCCAAAACGTGGTTGGTATGTTTGGGCCGACACCGATACAAAGTATCGTGGCACGCGAATTATTTTCATCGACACCGAGATGTCGAACTGGGCTTGGGATCCAATTTCCAAATCGTATTACTGGCACCGCTTCTTCAGTCATCAGCCGGACCTGAATTACGACAATCCCGCGGTTCGTGAGGAGATGTGGAATGTCATGAAGTTCTGGCTGGAACTCGGCGTCGACGGGTTTCGGCTGGATGCTGTCCCTTACCTGATTGAGCGGGACGGGACATCATGCGAGAACCTGCCAGAAACGCACGAAGTGATCCGTGAACTGCGCAAGAAGGTGGATGAACAATTCCCAGGAGCAATGCTGCTGGCGGAAGCAAACCAGTGGCCCGCCGATCTTCGTCCCTACTTCGGCAACGGGGATGAATTCCACATGGCTTTTCATTTTCCGTTGATGCCGCGGATGTTTATGGGCCTTCGGTTAGAAGACCGCAAGCCGATCACAGAAATCATGCAACAGACGCCAGAGATCCCCGCGTCCTGCCAGTGGTGCCTGTTTCTTCGCAACCATGACGAATTGACGCTGGAAATGGTCACTGATATCGAACGCGATTACATGTATGACATTTATGCTCGCGACAAGACGATGCGTTTGAACCTTGGCATCCGGCGGCGCCTGGCGCCCCTGCTCGATAATGATCGCAGGCGAATCGAATTAATGAACGGCATGCTGATGTCGCTGCCCGGCACTCCTATCATCTATTACGGAGATGAGATCGGCATGGGCGACAACATCTACCTCGGAGATCGTAATGGAGTACGAACGCCGATGCAGTGGAGCGGCGGCTGGAATGGCGGCTTTTCTATAGCTGATCCAGAACGCCTTTACTCGCCCCCGATTCTCAACCCCGTGTATGGCTATCAGGCGGTGAACGTGTTGTCCCAGAAGCGCACCGAGCATTCGCTGCTCTCCTGGATGAAACACCTCATTCAAATCCGCCGTTCAAGTGCGGTGTTCGGTTCGGGGTCGATCGAATTTCTTCACCCGGCGAATCACCGAATACTGGTTTATGTCCGGCAGTTGGGTAAGGAGACGTTCTTAATCGTGAACAATCTCTCCAGCGCAGCGCAAGCGGTTGAACTGGATCTGCGACGCTACAAGGGAAACATTCTGATTGAGATGTTTGGCAAGAATGTCTTCCCTCGCGTCGGTGATCTGCCTTACCTTCTAACCATGGGCCCTTACCAGTTTTACTGGTTCCGGCTGCGACGGATCTGAAGTGACGGATACGCGTACTGTCACTCATAGCTTTCTATCATCGATGGGAGATTGAATTGGCGGAAGAGACGCTACTGACAGATGATTTTCTTCGCCAACTCATCAACGTAGGCGAAGTAGACATCCTCGTCGGTCTACCGACCCATAACAACGCTAAGACCATCGAGCCAGTCATCCGGACCATTCAGGCTGGAATTCTCAAGTGCTTTCCCCGCGAACGGGTCGTGATCATTAATGCAGATGGTGGATCGGTAGACGGTACTCCGGAACGTGTAACCAGCGCCTCTATCGATGATGTATGGAACGCGTCCAAGGTCTATGCATTGCGCACTCTACACTCCGTCAGCACTCAGTATGCGCCCAGTCCAGAGCCGGGAGCTGCGCTGCGGACGATACTCGCGGCTGCCGACCTCCTGCGCGCAAAGGCCTGTGTCGTGGTTTCACCCGATTCGACAACTATAGAACCGGACTGGCTCCAGCGCCTTGTTCGTCCTGTCTACAACGACAACTTCGATATGGTTTCGCCGATTTATCGCAGGCAGAAGTTCGATGGCGCGCTCATGCGAAATCTGCTTTACCCCATGACGCGCGCAATCTATGGTCGTAGAATCCTTGAGCCTTACGCGTCGGAATTCGCTATCTCAGGCCGCTTGGCCACAGACTTCCTGGCCAACGAGATCTGGAATAACGACTGGAGCAGAACAGGAGCAGAAATATGCCTCACCATCACTGCCATGGCCGGCAAATACCGGGGTTGCCAGGCTTTCCTGGGAACCAAGGCGCAGCCAAATCGGGGGGCTCGCGACTTACTTGCAGCCATGCGTCAAACAGTCGGCGTGCTGTTCTCGTCTCTGGACAACAATTTTCCAATTTGGAGTGCGATTGCGGGCTCTGAACCTGTACCCACGATCGGCGCTCAATCCGAAGTTGTGCTCGAACCGGCCCGCGTAGATCGTAAGCGACTCAAGGAGATGTTTGCCACGGGCGTCGCGGAACTGGAACCTATTTTCCGATCCATCCTGTCGCCTTCAACGCTTTCCGAACTGCAAAGAATCGCCTCTCTGGATGTTAATGATTTCAATTACCCAGCGGATGTGTGGGCCAAGACGGTATTTGAATTTGCAGCTTCACATCACAAGTCCGTCATCAGTCGCGACCATATTGTTCAGGCTCTCGTTCCTCTATTTCGTGGAAGAGCGTTGACCTTCTTGCTGGAAAATCGGGAGCGTTCCGGAGAAGACATCGAGAAAAGTGTGGAATCTCTGTGCGGCGAGTTCGAACGACTGAAGCCGTATCTGCTCGAAGTCTGGGCTGATAGAAAGTGAGACGCCAATGCGGGAAATCATTGTTGCCGAACTGACGCAGGCCTCGCAGGAGCTGGCCCGAGGCTTTGCGCACTACCTTCCCCGTATGATCGTAATGTTAATCATTGCGTTTGTAGGTTGGGTGCTGGCCTATCTATTCAAGGTACTAGTGCGCAGCATCCTTCGGCTCACGAGGTTTTCCAAGCTCTCCGAGAACTCAGGCGCAACGCAACTGTTGAAACAGGCGGCATTACCGTCCTCGACGGAATTGTTGAGCCGCTTTATTTTTTGGGTGGCGTGGGTCGGCTTCATTCTTCTGGGTGTAAGCGTACTCGGGATCGTGGGTTTGCAGGAATATGTCTCGCGATTCTTTCTCTTCCTGCCTCGGCTGTTTGTGTCCCTGGTCATTCTCTTCCTGGGATTATTGGCAGCGAGTTTTTTCTCCCGCGCGGTGCTTCTGGCAGCGGTTAATGCTAACCTTCGTTCATCACGACTGTTGAGTATTTCCATCAGAGTCATCAACAGTATCTTTTCGTTGTCGATGGTGTTCGAGGTTTTGGGAGTTGCGGAACAGACGATGCTAATCGCTTTCGGTATTGCGTTTGGAGCGGTTATGTTCGGACTGGCGATTGCGTTCGGTATCGGAGGCAAGGATCTGGCAAGAGAATTTCTGGAGAGGAGACTCGTTACTGGGAAAAGGGAGGAGAAGGAGGACGAATTGTCGCCTCTGTAGGGTGCTAGTTGAAATGGTAAATCTCTTTTATCGAGACGGACCGAGTGATTACCTTTTGTCAGTCTAAAACATTTCTAACCGGCTGAGGACGACGTTATCTTTGTGATCCGGATGGCGAGCTGTAATGACTTCCTGAGCCACCAGGCTCCAATGCGTAACTGATCCCTCCGCGTCCGGGTCATAGTGCACCCGATAACATACAAGACATGCTTCACACTTTATGGTGTAGTGTGCATCACTCATCAAACCGAACCTGGAAGGACGAGCACCGAATCTAACTGCCTCCGCATGCATTTCGACGATTATCCACCAGCTGCGCAAGAAAAGCACTGCGCTCCTGAGCAAACCTGTCAAAGGAAACCAGCGTCGGTTTGAGGCCTTCAGTAGCAGCCGCAACAGAGGCTAGGCAGTCCTTGGCGGAAAGGTCCCCAAGTCTTATACGATCACCCAATAAAATCAGTCAGCGCACGATCGTATCCTTGCCAATCACCACTTCTTGAAGATAACGAAAACTGCCCCTACCATCATGGCGAATCCCAGAAAGTAGTTCCACCGGAGATCTTCTTTCAGGTACAAAACTGAAAAGACCGAGAAGACGACAAGAGTGATCGCTTCTTGGATTGTCTTCAGTTGAGCGGTCGTGAATTCATATGAACCGATACGGTTGGCCGGAACTTGAAAGCAGTACTCGGCGAAAGCAATGAGCCAGCTGACCACGATCACCTTGAAGATCGGCGCGCTGCGATATTTCAGATGCCCATACCAGGCAAACGTCATGAAAATATTCGAGAGGGTCAGAAGGATAATGGTCATCATGTTCTGCCTATGCTGCCCGAATTGAATCGTGTTTTCCACTTTCGTTCAGAAATTTGTCCTGTTATCGCCCGGAAATTCCGGTTGCTTGCCCCGCCGCAACCGAAGCTGATATGTTTTTGTCGCCCCAAAATCCTCTGCGCGAGCAGTGTTTCGCGGCAATCCAATGCTCATCTTGAGACGTACCTCAGAAGGACCAAGAATCCGGCGTGGCGAGCGCTGAGCCCAACACGAACACGTCCGACTTGGCGCTGGTGACGGCGATCCGGTCGGGCGACGAGAACGCCATGGCGGCGCTCTATGACCGCTTTTCGTCCATTGTGTACGCGGTCGCTTTGCGCGTTTTGCAGGATACGGGCACAGCCGAGGACGTGTTGCAGGATATCTTCATGCAGCTCTGGCGCAACCCGGCAGCCTTCGATATCAGACGTGGCAACATGGCATCATGGCTGGCGGTAATTGCTCGCAATCGCGCGATCGATACGCTCCGCCGCCGCCGGCCGCAGGAAAATATCCAGGATGTAGTTGTTTCCGTCGAGCCTGACATGGCTTCCGAGGCGGAGCGTTCGCGGGCCATGGAGAAAGTCCGGGGAGCACTGCAAGCGATGCCCCCGCCGCAGCGGTCTGCGCTCGAGATGGCCTATTTCGAAGGACTGTGTCATAAGGAGATCGCGCAGAAAACCGGTGATCCCCTGGGCACTGTTAAGACCCGGATTCGCACCGGGCTGCTTTTGTTGAGAAAAGTGTTGGCCGCATGAACGTGCACGAACAATTCGCTGATGATCTGGCGCTGCACGCGCTCGGCTCGCTGTCGGGCGACGAGCGCATAGCGCTCGAAAAACATCTGGCGGAGTGTCCTTCCTGCCGCCGAGAGCTTGACTCGCTGCGCGGAGATTTGAGTCTGCTTGCCATGAGCACGGCCGGACCGAAGCCACCTGCACGAGCTAAGCAGCGCTTGCTGTCGGCAATTGCCACCGAGCCACACCTTCCGAAACCGATTCCCTCGCCTGCCCGCTCAGGCACGTGGTGGGGAATGCTCGGATGGGCCGCTGCGGCGGCGATGATTCTTCTAAGCGTTGGACTCCTGCGTCAGAATTCGTCTCTGCAACGTGATGTGGTATTGCTCCATTCGCAAATTGTGAGTCAGCAAGGTCAACTTCAGGAAGCCAAAGAAATCCTGAAAACGTTGCTCGACCCGGACGCACTGAAAATCGAAATGGTCGCCAAGGGAGACAAGCCTCAACCGCGCGGCAAGGCCATCTACCAGCGCCGCAATCGCAGTCTCATCTTCCTCGCTAGCAGCCTGCCTCAGCTTCCTCCGGAGAAGGTGTACGAACTCTGGCTTGTCCCCGCTAATGGCGGTGCTCCCATTGCCGCCGGATTGTTCAAGCCGGACGCGCACGGCAACGCGACAGTTGTGAATCCTCCATTACCGGAAGGAGTCGCAGCAAAGAATTTCGCTGTGACCCTTGAACCGGAAACCGGTTCGCACGAGGTACCACGGGGAACACCAGTTTTAGTCGGGATAGGCGAATAGGCTCGGCACTTAATTCTGAGGCGTCTCTGGTAAGCCTCTCGCGCGTGCGAGCAACAATTCTCGTTCGCGCGCATTTTGCGTCAATTGCGCAGCCCGTTCGAATTCTGTCCGCGCCTCTCCAAATCGGCCAAGTTTTTTTAGAAAATCCCCGCGCACGCTCGGCAACAGGTGGTAGTTCGCAAGCGGCGGTTCGGACGTAATCGCATCGACCAGTTCAAGCCCCGCCGCCGGCCCCAGTGCCATCCCCACCGCAACTGCGCGATTCAGTTCGATAACAGGCGATGGGACCAGTTGCGCGAGTTCATCGTAAAGCTCCACGATGCGTGTCCAATCCGTTTCTTCGGCAATTCGCGCCCGGGCATGACAAGCAGCGATGGCGCCCTGCACCGCATAGGGACCTCGCGCTCTTCCGAGTCTGGCTGCGCGCTCCAGCGCCGCGAGTCCACGACGAATCAGTAACCGATCCCACTGCGCACGGTTTTGTTCCAGCAACAGGATTGG